>JAKDLQ010000104.1 GCA_030452775.1 Micrococcales bacterium
GCGCGGCGATTTCCGCGGCGGGCACATCCTGCCTATCGTGGGTCGTCAACACCTAGCGACAGAAGGATTTGCATCGTGCGCCTGTCCACTCGTAACCAGCTGACCGGCACCATCACCGACATTGCGCTCGGCAGCGTCATGGCCTCGGTCAAGGTGGAGCTTGACGGTGGTGGGCAGGTTGTCACCGCCTCCATCACCAAGGAAGCCGTCAAGGAGCTCCAGCTCGAGGTCGGCTCGGCGGCGACCGTCCTGGTCAAGTCCACTGAGGTGATGATCGGCGTCGAGTGACTCTGAGCTACTGGCGCTGCGGGCCTTCCTCGTTCCTCGTTCGTGTCCTCACGCCTTGGCTCAGGCGGAACTGGTTGACCGCCTGAGCCGAACCGGCGCTGCGGGCCTTCCTCGTTCCTCGTTCGTGTCCTCACGCCTTGGCTCAGGCGGTGACGCGCAGGGTCGAGGTGCGGTCCGGCCGAACGATGACCTCGATCCGGTCCGCGACGCGCGATTTCAGCTCCGAGACGTGGCTGACGATGCCGACGATGCGACCGCCGGCGCGTAGGCCCTCGAGCGCGAGCATGACGTCGTCGAGGACGTCGGGGTCCAACGTCCCGAACCCCTCGTCGACGAACAGAGTTCCGAGATCGACCCCGCCGGACTCGGCGCGCACGACCTCTGCGAGAGCGAGCGCGAGCGAGAGGGAGACATAGAAGGTCTCGCCGCCTGAGAGGGTCCCCACTTCACGGACCTGGTTGGTGTGCATGTCGTGGACCCGAACACCGAGACCGGACTTGGCGTTGCCCTTCTTGGCGTCGGTGTGCTCGAGCGTGTAGCGACCGCCTGAGAAGCGAGCGAGTTCGGTGTTGGCGGCTGTCAGGACCTCGGCGAAGCGGCGGATGAGGACATACTTGGCAAGGTCGAGGTTGAGCTGGTTGTCACCACCGCCAGATACCAACTGCCCCACACGCACCGCGTCTGTCGTCTCCGCGATGATGCCGGCGTTGCGCGCGAGCGCCTTCCTGATGTCATCCCTTCGCTCCTCGGAGCGCCTGACCTGCTCGCTGAGGCTGCCGCGCTCGTTGGTCGCCCGCTCCAGCTCGGACTTCGTGGCCTTCTCGAGCTCCCTGAGCGCGTCGATGTCATCGAAGAGCGCATCGAGCTGCACGTCCGCGAGCTCGGGACCGGACAGGCCCGCCTTGACCTCGGTGCAATCTCGCTCGAAATCGGCGATCTCCTTCTCGCGAGCGTTGATCCACTCGAGCGGCTGGTCCGCCGCGATCCACTCCGTCACGGTGACGAAGCCCGCAGCCGCCAGATCAGCATCGCGGGTCGCCGTGTCGTCATCGACGGCCTCGCGGGCCACCTGGCGTGCTTCGAGCGCAATGACGAGGTCGTCGATGGTGCCGACGGCTTCGGTCACATGCGTCCTTCGGGCGGCGACCGAGGCGTGTCCATCGCACGCCGTCTCGATGATGGCCGTCTCGTCGGCGATCCGGGACTCGAGGTCGCAGACACTCTGCTCGAGACGGGCGAGTTGAGCGCCGAGCTCGGCGCCTCGGGACGTCAGTGCGCCCTCGTGCTCGCGCAACTTCGTCAGCCGGGTCTCGCCGGCTCTGACCTCGTCCGCAGCGGTGGCAGAAGCCTGCAACTGTGCGGCGGCGGTCTCCGCCGCCGCCCTGGCGTTGTCCGGCGCGAGACCCCCTGCGGACGTGGCCAGCTCGCGCACCTCGGCCCGCAGATTGGCCAGCGACTCGGCTCGCTGCTGGGCGATGACGCGCAGACCTTCGACCCGGGCCTCCTCGTCCGCGACTTGCTCGGCAGTGACGGCATCCCGGGTCGGGTGCGCGGGTGAAGGGTGCTCGAGCGAACCGCAGACCGGGCACGGCTCGTCCTCGACGAGGGCCAACCCGAGCTCGCCCGCGATGTCATCGATCCGGGCCTGGCGCAGGCGGTTGAGCTCGAATTCCCCGGCCTTCGCGGCTTCGAGCGCAACCGTGGCGGCCGACTCGGTGGCCGCGACTCGGCCCGCGGCTGCTGCATGGGCGGTGGCCGCCTCCAGTCGGTCCCGTGCCCGACTCGCCTCTGCGGTGCGGCTGTCGAGCAGGGCATGCACTCGGCGTGCCTCGGTGAGCGCATGCTCGTGCCGCTCGATCGTCGCGGGGAGGGCCGCGAGCTCGGCGGTGAGCACTGCACGCCTCTCCCGGAGGTCCTCGCATTCGCCGGCGAGCCTGGCCTGCTCGGTGGCTCGGGTGGCGAGACCGGCCTCGACGGCGAGTGGCGCGGACAGGCCGCCGATGACCTCGCGCGCCATGGTGGCGGCTTCGCGAAGCTGCCTGACATCCGCCTCCTGCAGGGACGGTTCGACACGGGCCCGGGCGACTGCAAGCGCTGCGTCGGCGCGCTTGAGGGCAGCCTCGGACTTGGCCAGTGTGCGCATCGCCCCGGCGACGGGGCGCGCCTGCCTGGCCCGGGCGACGGCCGAACGCAGTTCCGAGAACTCCACGGCCCGCCTGCCCAGGTCCTCGTCACGCTGCTGCAGGTCGATCAGGCGCTGTCGGCGTTGCATGCGCAGCACCGCCGCGTGGACGTTGTCGGCCATCTGCTGGTGCCGCTCGAACGCCTGCCGGCTCGTCTTGCGAGCGTGCTTCTCCCGGGTCACGAGCTCATCGACGACCTCCGTCAACTCGGTGGCGAGGATCTCCGGATCGGTCTCGCTGAGGGCGACGAGCAGGGCGCTGCGGTCGGAGTCGACGCCGGCGGCGACCCCGAAGGCGCGCACCGCGATCCGGATCTCCTCGAGTGCGGCGGCCCGCCGCGCGGTCGACTCCCTCCCCAGCGCAATGATCTCTTCCTGGACGCGGCGGAAGAAGGAGGTGCCGAAGACCTTCTCCAGCAGCTTGCCCTTGTCCTCGGACCTGGCGCGCAGGAAGGTCGCGAACTCACCTTGTGGCAGGATCACCGTCTGGACGAACTGGTCACGGGTGAGGCCGACGGCTCGGGTGATCTCGTCGTCGCAGTCGCCGATGTTGGTCGACAGCAACTCGCCGCCGACGAGGGCATCCGGTGTCGTCAGGCGCCAGAGCTTCACGCTCGGCTGCTCCATCGTCCGCCCGGTGCCGCGCGACTTGGGCCGCTCGAAGCGGGGTGTGCGCTGGACTCGGTAGAGCCCCGACTGAGTCTCGAAGACGAGCGTCACGACCGGACGCGTCCGGGGGTCGGCATGATGCGAGTGGATCCGCTCGGCATCGCCGCAAGCCTGAGCGACCCTGCCGTAGAGGGCGAACGTGATCGCATCGATGATCGTCGACTTCCCCGAGCCGGTCGGGCCTTCGAGCAGGAAGAGCCCGGCCCGCCCGATCGTCGCGAAGTCGATGACCTCGGTGCCGGCATAGGGACCGATCGCGGTCATCTCGAGCCGATGCAGCTGCATGTCAGGCCGCCCCCTCGGACTCCCCGAGACGCTCGGCGATCTCGGCGGCCTCATAACCGGCGGCAAAGACCTCCATCTCGCCCCCGCTCGGCTCGGTCTTGGTGACGTAGGCAATGAAGTCTGACCCGAGCTCGCGCGGATCACGCTCGCTGACGACCGTCGTGCCGCCGCGGCCGCGATCGATAGCCCCCTCAGGCTCGTGGAACACCTGCAGGACGTGGGGGAAGCGTGACGTGAGGCGGTCCATGAGGGAATCAGGCCGTGCGCGGTCGGTCACCGTGATCCGCACCCAGCTCTCCTCGTGCATGATCATGGTGGGGTCCTGCATGAGCACATCGACGGCGCCCCGCAGCGTGGCCATCGGTCGAGGCTGGGCGATCGGCACCGGCATCGCCGTGACCGGGCCCGCCTCAGGGACGTCGACAAGGAGCACCACTTTGGTGTGGGCCTGCTCGGAGAAGGAGTAGCGAAGTGGCGATCCCGAGTAGCACACGAGGGATCGCGCAGCGCACTCGGGCGCCTGCGGGCCGTGCAGGTGCCCGAGCGCCGCGTAGTCGATCCCATGGAACACCGCCGCGGTGACCCTGTCGACGCCACCGACGGCGATGGACCGCTCCGAGTCGCTCGGCTCGGCCCCGGCGACGAAGGCATGCGCCAGCACGACGCTGCGCACCCCGGCGCGTCCGGCCAGATCATCGCGGATCCGTTGGCAGGCGGCGCCCATGACGGCCTGATGCGATCTCGGCAACACCTCGCCGCGGGCAAGGGCAACTCGGGCGTGGTCCGGATCGAGGTAGGGGATGCCATAGATCGCCGCTCGCACCCCATCGGATCCCTCGAGCAGCACCGGCAGATCGAGGCGAGACAGATCGGTGATCATCTGGATGTTCTCGCGGAAGAGCCCTGCCCCATAGCCGAGGCGGATCGCCGAGTCGTGGTTGCCGGACGTGACGATGACCGTCGTCGACTCGGCGAGTCGGCGCAGCGTCGACTCGAAGAGCCGCACCGACTCCACCGGGGGCACCCCACGGTCATAGACATCGCCGGCGATGAGGACAGCATCGACCGGCACACCGTCGCGTGGATCTTCGACGAGCTCGCAGATGTGCTCGAGCACGGCCGACTGCGCCTCGTGGAGGTTCACGCCGTGAAGCGTCCGCCCGAGGTGCCAGTCAGAGGTGTGCAGCAACCGCATGCCTCGACGGTAGGCGCCCCCGCCGACAGTGCACTACCGGACACGCCACATGAGACGGATGAGGCGGGATGGCATCGACCCCCCCACGCAGAGGCAGAGCTGGCGCCGGCTCCGAACGACCGTTGGTCGACGACCAGGAGGGAGGCGGACCCGATCCGTGCGCGCAGGCGGCCCGCGACCGGCGGCGGTGCGACCAACGGTCGTCCGCAGCTCCGCGTGGACCTGCTCTGAGCTCGGTCGATCCTCACGCCTTGAGCCGGTCGCTCCTCTCTGACGACCGACCCGAATCGGCGCTCCGGTCCTCCCTCGCTGGAGCTCGGTCGATCCTCACGCCTTGAGTCGGTCGTCCTGATGGAGGAAGCCGAGCAGCATCGAGACGAACGTGATGACGAGAGACCCGATCACGGCATCCCAGAAGAACTCGTCGACGTGGAACGCGAGCCCGAACTTGCCGGCGATCCACGAGGTGAGCTCCAGCATCAGCGCGTTGACGATGAAGACGAACAGGCCCAGCGTCAGGATGATGAAGGGCAGGGACAGCAGCTTGACGATCGGGCGGACGAAGGCGTTGATGACCCCGAAGATGAGCGCCACGAGCACGACGGTCCAGACGACCGCCCACGCGTCGCGGTTGGCACCGAAGGTGATGCCAGGCACGAGCCACGCCGCGACCCACAGGGCGACGCCGTTGATGACAGTCTGGATGGCGAAGCTCACCAGGTCAGTCTTCCACGTCTTCGGGCCGCTGCCCGGGATGGTGGTCACCCGGGATCCGCGGCCGGAACATCGTGTTGATCCGCAGCAGGTCGCCCTCGACGACCTTGAGCCGGCCGATGGCGTCCGCGATCGGCACCCGCACGATCTCGCCGTACTGCAGGGCGACCATCTGTCCCCAGGCGCTGTCGAGCGCCGCCTCGACGGCGGCGACCCCGAAGCGCGTCGCGAGCACCCGGTCGAACGCCACCGGCGAGCCCCCCCGCTGGATGTGCCCGAGGGCGGTCATCCGGCACTCGATGCCGGTGCGGCCCTGGATCTCGCGGGCGATGATCGAGCCGATCCCGCCGAGCACCTGGTGGCCGTACTGGTCGATCTCCGGCTCGGGCATCGTGAACGTGCCTGTCTTGGGTAGCGCGCCCTCCGCAACGACGACGATCGTCGCGTACCGGCCTTGCCCGTGCCGGCGCGTGATCCGCTCGCAGAGCTCCTGGATGTCGAACGGCTCCTCGGGGACGATCGTCATCGCGGCCCCACCGGCGATCCCCGACCAGATCGCGATGTGCCCGACGTGGCGTCCCATCACCTCGACGACAAGAACGCGGTGGTGCGACTCGGCAGTCGTGTGCAGCCGGTCGATGGCGTCCGTACAGATCTGCACGGCGGTCTGGAAGCCGAACGTCATCTCCGTCAGCGAGATGTCGTTGTCGATCGTCTTGGGGACCCCGACGACCGGGAAGTCGTTCTCGTGCAAGTCCTTGACGACGCCCATCGATCCGTCGCCGCCGACCGCGATGATCGCGTCGAGCCCATGACGGTCGTAGGCCTTGCGGACCTTGTGCAGGCCGTCCGGGTGGGCGAACGGCTGGTCCCGGCTGGTGCCGAGGATGGTGCCACCGAGCGGCAGGATGCCGCGACAGCGGTCCACGTCGAGGACCTCGTAGTCGTTGTCCATAACGCCCGCCCAGGCATTGCGAAAGCCGATGACGGTGCTGTCATAGGTGACCTCGCAGGCGCGGACGGCGCTCCGGATGACGGCGTTGAGGCCGGGGCAGTCCCCACCTCCGGTGAGAATCCCGATACGCATATGGGCACTGTCCTTCGGTCGGGGGGGGGGCGGTCGGTGCAGCCGTCGCGGCTCCGGCGTGACGATGCGAGCCTAGCGAGTTCCAGCCGTATGCCGCCCACTCCCGTCCGTTTGCCGGGGGAGTGAGCGGGAGGCCGCCGAAGCGTCGCTGCTTGCTGTTCGACGGCTCCTGCGCTCAGCCCTCTAGAGTGGCGAGTGTGACCAGTGACCCCGAAACCTCGAGCCCGGTCCGTCTGCGCGAGGTGATCTCGGCGATGCCGGACTACCAGCCGGGCAAGGCGGCCGCGGCCCGGCCAGGCGTGCGGACCTACAAGCTGTCGTCCAACGAGAATCCCTACGGGCCGTTGCCGTCCGTGCTCGCAGCGATCGCCGACGGGGCGCGCTCGATCAACCGATACCCCGACATGGCCGTCGTGGCGCTGCGAGAGCGGATCTCGCAGGCGCTGGACGTGCCGGTCGAGTGCATCGCGACCGGGACCGGTTCCGTTGCCGTGCTCGCCCAGATCGTGCAGGCCGCCTGCGATGCCGGCGACGAGGTCGTCTTTGCCTGGAGATCCTTCGAGGCGTATCCCCTCGTGACCCAGGTGGCCGGCGCGAAGGCGGTGATGATCGGGCTCGATGCCGACGATCGGCACCGGCTCGACGCGATGGCCGCCGCGATCACGCCGCGGACCCGCGTGGTCCTGGTGTGCACCCCCAACAACCCGACCGGGCCGTGCGTGCATGGCGATGAGCTCGAGGCCTTCCTCGACACGGTGCCGAATGATGTCATCGTCGTCCTGGACGAGGCGTATGTCGAGTTCGTCCGCGACCCTGAGGCGGTGCGCGGGCTCGAGGTCTGGCGGGACCGGCCCAACGTCGTCGTCCTGCGGACCTTCTCCAAGGCCTATGGACTGGCCGGTCTGCGCGTCGGGTATGCCGTCGCGCACCCACCAGTGGCGTCCGCGGTGCGCAAGACGGCCGCGCCCTTCGGCGTCAACTCCCTCGCCCAGGTCGCGGCCATCGCCTCGCTCGATGCCTTCGACGAGCTGTCCGAGCGCGTCGACTCCCTCGTGGCGGAGCGGGACCGGGTGGTGGGAGCGCTCACCGACCAGGGCTGGAAGCTCGCCCGCTCGGACGCCAACTTCATCTGGTTCGGCCTCAGGGCCGAGTCGACCGCGTTCGCCGAGGCGTGCGAGGCGGCCGGGCTCATCGTGCGCGTTCTCGGCGAGGACGGGGTGCGCGTCACGATCGGCGAGGCCGCGGCCAACAGCCGACTCATCGAGGTCGCCGAGGCGTTCGGCGCTCGCTGACCCAGACGCACCTCACCCAGCGCGCGCACCTCACCCAGCGCGCGCACCTCACCAAGTCGAGTGGCCCCGTCATCCACAGGGGGGTGTGGACAAAGAGGCC
>JAKDLQ010000105.1 GCA_030452775.1 Micrococcales bacterium
CGTTCCTCGGCGCAGTGCCAGCACGTGCGATCCGTGGCCACGACTCGGATTCAGCAGAGCACCGGCAATGTCGGCCCCGTGGTCCTGGGCGAGGTCCGCGAGACACTGGCGCTGCTGCTAGGCCTATAGCATCGCGCGAGCATCACGAGATCACCCGAGTGCGACTCCCTCGAAGCACGAACGCGCACTTGCAGCCGCGTCACTTCGCCGCATGTGGACGCGGCCAGGACCCCGCGGTGTTGATCAATGTCGATCTCTCCCATTGGTGGCGCTTCGGTGGATGGTGTCGGTGCCGCGGACCGACACCTGGCGAGTGGAAGCGCAAGCTGGGGCTGTTGAAGGTCGAGGGTGGGGATCGCACCGCGAGCACGAAGAGCCGCTTGGTGGCGTTGAGGTCGCTGTGCTCCGTGGGGCGTGCGCGTGGATCACTGCTGGTGGCGTTCGTGCTCGTCGTGGTGCTGGTCGCTGTCGAGGATCATGGCCACGGAGGTCGCGCAGGCGTCACCTTTCCAGGCTTCGATGCCCTCGTGGATGGCGAAGCCGACGATGACGGAGAGCACTTGGATGGTTGAGTCCAGGCCGAATCCGATCAGGGCAACCGAGGAGGCCTCCGTCCCGGCGCTGACCGCAACGATCGCCTCGATGAGGTTGTAGCTGATCGTGACAGCGACGATCAGACGGATACGGCGCTGCAGTACCGACCGGCGACCGTCAAGGGGGGCGGGGCTCATCAGCAGGTGCAACCCTGCGCGTTGCCAGAACAGCGACGTGCTCGGATGACGGCTGCAAGCGTCAGGCATCGATGGCATCGTGATCGGGACGGCCGCGTTCGCGTCGGAACGAGGATCCCGCTGCGGGACGCTGGCGAGGGTCGACTTCCGCCACTTCGGCTCTACGTTCTGCAACCCGGCGACCGGCAGCACCTGGCGTGCCGTTGGTCGCCGCCTGGCTCCTCGGGTGCCGCGTGTGGCTACGAGCGCGAACTCGACCGCGAACGGCAGTGACAGCACCGCTGCGCTTGCTCACGCCTCGAGAATCGCGCGGGCCGCGTTGTGCCCGGGTATGCCGCTGACCCCACCTCCGCGGCGGGCTCCCGCCCCGGCGAGGAGCAGGTTGTCATACGGGGTCTCGACGCCCCACGTCCCGACTTGTGCCTCGGTCTCGGCCCACGGCCACTGGAGGGACCGATGGAAGATGTTGCCGCCGGGCAGACGCAGGCTCTCCTCGAGGTCGACCGGGCTCTTGGCCTCGATGCACGGCTTGCCCGCGGCGTCCCGGGCCAAGACGTCCTCGATCGGCTCGGCGAGCACCGAGTCGAGCGAGCGCAGCGTCGCGCGCAGCGCCGCTGCCGTCGCGGCCTTGTTGTCCTGCCGGAAGAGTCGGGTGGGCAGGTGCACGCCGAAGAGGGTCAGCGTCTGTGCCGGCGAGTCGGCCAGTTCCGGGCCGAGGATGGAGCGGTCGCTGAGCGTGTGGCAGTAGATCTCGCACGGCGGCAGGTCCGGGAGACGGCCGGCGAGCGCAGCGGCATACGCCTGCTCGAGTTGGGCATAGCCCTCGTTGATGTGGAAGGTGCCGGCGAAAGCGGCCTCCGGATCGACCTCGGCGTCATGCAGGCGAGGCAGCCGCGTGAGGAGCATGTTGACCTTCAGCTGGGCTCCCTCGGCGGTCGCCTCGGCCGGCAGCGGATCGGTCCCAGCGTCGGTGAGGAGCGTCCCGAGCACCGCCGGTGCGCACCCGGCGAGGAGCATCCCGCCCCGCGCCTGCCCGCCGCGCCAGGTCACCGTCCCGTCCGACGGGTCTACCGAGGTGACCTCGGTGCCGGTGAGGATCTGGGCGCCGGCCGAAACCGCAGCGGACGCAAGCGAATCGGTGAGGGCGCCCATGCCTCCGACAGGGACGTCCCAGTCGCCGGTCCCGCCGCCGATGAGGTGGTAGAGGAAGCAGACGTTCTGGCGCAGGTCCGCCGAGGCCATCGACGTGAAGGTGCCGATGAGAGCATCGGTGGCGATGATCCCGCGCACGGTGTCGTCCTCGACGACGGACTCGATGAGCTCGCCCAGGGGGCGGGTCGTCAGTGCGTCGAAGAGCTCACCGTCGCCCGCGGCGTCACGCGCCGAGGCTCGCGACCGCAGGGGCTCGAGCACGGTGGGAAAGAGCCCGCGGGCGATGACTCCCATGCGCCCGTAGAAGGCCTGCCACGCGGCATACGCGTCATCGGAGCCGGTGATCGCCCGGAAACGGTCGCGTGTTGCGGCCTCGTCCCCGCTGTCGACAAGCAACCCGCGGGCCGGGTCGCCCGGCAGCGGCGTGTAGGAGGCGTAGCGGCGCCGTACGAGCCGCAGGTCGAGGTCGAGGTCGGTGAGGATCTGCCGCGGCAGCAGCGAGACGAGGTAGGAGTAGCGGGACAGCCGCGCGTCGACCCCGTCGAAGGTGCGGTGCCCGACGGTGGCGCCTCCGACGTGCTCGGCCTGCTCGAGGACGAGGACCCGGCGGCCGGCGCGGGCCAGGTAGGCAGCGGCGGTGAGCCCGTTGTGACCGGCCCCGATGACAATGTCGTCGTAGTTCATGACCCCAGACTAGGCGGCGCCGGACGCGCGCTGCCGCCTCGACAGGTCGCGCGATCCGCACGGACCGGGACGCGGGCGCCGCAGGCGTGGCAGAGTCGGACCATGACACCGAGCAGCGCCTCTGACCTCACCGCGACCGATCGTTACCGGGCCTCCCGGGACCAGTTGCTCGCCTGGCGCGAGGACCGGGCGCGGGCCACGTCGTCCTTCGCCTACCCCGACGTCGGCGACCGCTTCAACTGGGCCATCGACTGGTTCGATGCGATCGCTCGCGGCAACGACCGGCCCGCACTGACCATCGTCGAGGAGGACGAGTCGATCGCGAGCTGGTCGTTCGATGAGATGGCCCGCCGCTCCGATCAGGTCGCCGCCTGGCTGGCGGGCGAGGGTGTGCGCAAGGGGGACTCGGTCATCGTCATGCTCGGCAACCAGGTCGAGCTGTGGGAGGCGATGCTCGGCATCATCAAGCTCGGCGCGGTCATCATGCCGACGACGACGGCGGCCGGCCCCGGGGACCTTGTCGATCGGGTCGAGCGGGGGGACGCGAAGGCGGTCATCGCGAACGCGAGCGAGACCCACAAGTTCGAGGACGTGCCCGGTGACTACGTCCGCATTGCCATCGCGTCACGCCAGGAGGGCGGCATCGAGGTGCCGAGTGGCTGGGAGGACTGGTCAGCGGCATACGACGTCGTCGCCGGTCCCGCACCGCACCCGGGCACGGCGCCCGGCGACCGCGTCCTGCTCTACTTCACCTCCGGCACGACGAGCCGGCCCAAGCTCGTCGAGCACTCCCAGGTGTCCTATCCCGTCGGTCACCTGTCGACGATGTACTGGCTCGGCCTCAAGCCCGGCGACGTCCACCTCAACATCTCCAGCCCCGGGTGGGCCAAGCACGCCTGGTCGTGCTTCTTCGCACCGTGGATCGCCGAGGCGACCATCTTCATGTACAACTACACGCGGTTCGACCCGGCCGCCCTGCTCCGCGTGATGCGGGCCCACGACGTCACCTCGCTGTGCGCGCCCCCGACGGTGTGGCGAATGCTCATCAACGCCGATCTCTCCGGCGGCCCCGGAGCCCTGCGCGAGGTCATCGCCGCCGGTGAACCGCTCAACCCCGAGGTCATCGCCAGGATCGAGAAGGCGTGGGGCCTGATGATCCGGGACGGCTACGGCCAGACGGAGACGACGGCGAGCATCGCCAACACGCCCGGCTCGGCGCTCAAGCCCGGCTCCATGGGACATCCGCTGCCCGGGGTGCCGGTGGTGCTCATCGACCCGCTCACGGACCAGCCGGTGACCGAGCCGGACGCGGACGGCAACCTCGAGGGCGAGATCTGCCTCGACCTCTCGGCGCGTCCGGTCACGCTCATGACCGGCTATCAGGGGGACGAGGTCCGCAACGCCGCGGCGATGGCCGGTGGCTACTACCACACCGGCGATGTCGCGACGATGGATGCGGACGGCTACATCACCTACGTCGGGCGCACCGACGACGTCTTCAAGGCCAGTGACTACAAGATCAGCCCCTTCGAGCTCGAGTCGGTCCTCATCGAGCACCCCGCGGTCGCGGAGGCGGCGGTGGTGCCAACGCCGGACCCGGTGCGCCTCGCACTGCCCAAGGCCTACGTCTCGCTTGCGCCCGGCTACGAGCCGAGTGAGGACGTCGCCCGGTCGATCTTCGCCCACTCCCGGGCCAGGCTCTCGCCGTGGCAGCGGTTGCGTCTCATCGAGTTCTACGAGCTGCCCAAGACGATCTCGGGCAAGATCCGACGGGTCGAACTGCGCGGCCGGGAGAACGAGCTCGAGGCGGCGTCCGAGGCCCGGCCCGAGCTCGAGTGGCGCGACGACCAGTTCCCCGAGCTCAAGGCCTGACCGAGGATCTGACGAGCGCCTGCATGGTCGCGCCCGGGGTCAGGACGTGGACGGCTGGGGAGTGGGCTTCTGCTCGCGCCCGACCGGGTTCGGCGAGTCTGCGTCGACCTGCGGGATGATCGTGGCCGAGGTCGGATCGAGGGCACCGCACGTGCGCGGGGATGCTTCGTCCGGTGGCGGCTCGGCGGCTTGCTTGTCCGGGGCCGCGGACGATTCGATGCGGTCGCCGTTGATCACCTGGATGCTGTCGTAGGCGGGCCGGCCCTCAAGCAGGTTGCGGTAGCTGTAGCGGGCCAGCTGGGTGAGGCGGCAGTTCTGTCCGAAGGTCGCGATGTCGAACGCATACGGCTGGCCGGTCAGCTCCGCGTCCTCGCCCTCGGTGAAGTGCGAGACGACACCGCCTCCCGTGAAGGTGCCGACCTGGATCCGGTTGCCGTCGAGCGCTGCGGTGTGGATGTGCCCGTTGATGAGGATGCGCCCCTTGGCCACGTCCGGAAGTGCGTAGGGTTCGTGCGTGACGACGATGTCGGGGACGGGCTGGTCCTTCATCGCGGCGTTGAAGGCCTCGGCGGCGGGACGCTCCTTATCTTTGAAGTTCTTGTTGTCGTCGCCGAACCACCGGGGGTCGTTGAAGCCGGTGATTCGCAGCCCGTGGAGGGAGTAGTCGGTGTAGTCCCCGTCGGGGCGCTGGAGCAGGACGGCATTCGGGATCCTGGCGAGTGCGCTGAGCAGGGCCGTGTCGGTGCTCGAGTCCGCATCGTGATTGCCGCGGACGAAGATGTAGGGCACGCCGAGCGACTCGATCCCGCTGAACAGCCCCGCAGCCCGTGCCTCGGGCACCCGGCCGAAGTTGATCAGGTCACCGGCGTCGATGACGGCATCGATGCCCTCCTTCTCGACGATGCTCTTCATCAGCGAGTACTGGTTGGCGCCGTGAATGTCGGAGACGAGGAGGAGGCGGGCTGCCACCGGTTGGTCCAGCTCGGCCGGGACGAACTTCTCCTGGAGGGCCTGCGAGACGGCGAGCAGGTTGCGCAGGTAGGGCGTGACCTGCTCCGCGCGTGCCTCGACACCCTGGAGCATGCCTGGGGTGCCCTTGAGCATGCCCGCGCTGCGCTGCACGGTGCCGAGGACGCCCGTGGTCGTCAGCGCGAGGAACTGGCGCGGCTGGTACGTCGCCGCCATGCCGGCCACCGTGACGATGCAGGTCGCCGTGACCGCGGTCGCGACGAGGGTCAGGTGGGTGCCGCCAGGGCGCCGCCGCCGACCGTAGTGCAGGGAGCTGGACAGCATGAGGGCGATGATCCCGGCACCGAGGACGAAGCGCAGACCCACTCCGATCGCCGCGTCTCTGATCGCCCGGCTCAGCTCTTCGTCCGAGGGTTGCAGTTCTCGCACCGTGACGTTGTCAGCCGTGAGGAGGCGGGTGATCCCCTCCCGGACCGATACCGACACGTCGATGCTCGGGGCGAGGAGCGGTGACGCGAAGGCCACGTCGACGTCACCGACGACCGTCGGGCTGTGCAGGACCGGCGTTCTCGAGGGGAGCACCCCGAGCCGCACCACGGCGCGGTAGTTGTCCGTGTGAACGACGGTCGCGGAGAGGTTGGTCGCAGCCACACCGCCGAGGTAGCACGCGACGACGACGGCGAGCCAGCGCACGAGCTGCCGCGCGCGTGCGGCCCACGCCCGTCCATCCCATCGCATCGTGTCCACCCTACGTGCGCGAGTGCTCACGCACTTCTCCTCGCCACCCACCGGCCATGCCGTATGCCGCTCACCTCGCTCCGCGGCATACGAGGCGGTGCGCGTGGGTCAGAGGTACTGGCCGGTCGGTCCGGTCTCGCCGCCAGGACCCCCGTGCGGGCGCAGGCCCGGTGGCTGGCCGTAGGAGGCCCCCGGTCCCGTGCCCGGTGGGAGGGCCCGCATCTGCTGGAGCTGCTGCTGGGCCGCCATCTGCTGGGCGACGAGGGCTGTCTGGATGCCGTGGAAGAGACCCTCGAGCCAGCCGACGAGCTGAGCCTGGGCGATGCGCAGCTCGGGATCGCTCGGCGACTCGTCGCGGAACGGCTGAGCGATCCGGTCGAGCTCCTGCACGAGCTCGGGGGCGAGGCCGTCCTTGAGCTCCTCGATGGAGCGGTGGTGGATGTCCGCGAGCCGACGCCGGCCAGGCTCGTCGAGAGGCGCGTTGCGCACCTCCTCGAGGAGCTGCTTGATCATCGAGCCGATGCGCATCACCTTGGCCGGCTCCTCGACGAGGTCGGCAGGGTTGGTCCGCTCCCGCTCAGATGCGTCGCCGTCGGACGATCCGGGGGCGTTGGGGGCGTTGGAGTCGCCGGAGTCGGCGGTGTCCTCCGGGTGCGCGACCCCCATCCCGTCCGGGGTGACGACGACGATGCGACGGCTGCCCGGCTCGTCGCCCTGACCGCTGTCAGTCGCCGATCCGGGCTGCCTGCTCTCGTCGCTCATGATTCCATCCTGCCTCACCATCTCGGACCGCGTGCGGGTTGCCTGACTCAGAGCGTCAGCAGGATCTTGCCGATATGGGTGGAGGCCTCCATCTCGCGGTGCGCGCCCGCAGCCTCCTCGAGGGGATGGCGCGAGTGGACGATCGGCCGGACATCGCCTGACTCGACGAGAGGCCAGACGTGCTCGCGAACAGCCGCGACGATGGCCGCCTTCTCACCGGCCGGGCGGGACCGGAGACTGGTCGCGATGACTGCGGCGCGCTTGGTGAGGAGCATGCCGAGGTCGAGCTCGGCCTTGCGACCGCCCATGAGACCGATCGTCACGAGGCGACCGTTGGTGGCGAGCAGTTCGACGTTGCGGGAGAGGTACTTCGCTCCCATATTGTCGAGGATGACGTCGGCCCCGTGCCCCTGACTGGCTGCCCGGACCTCCTCGACGAAGTCCTGCTCCTTGTAGTTGACGAGGACCTCGGCGCCGAGGTCGTGGCAGAAGGCGAGCTTCTCCTTCGACCCCGCGGTGACCGCGACATGCGCGCCGACCGACCTGCCCAGCTGGATTGCCATGGTGCCGATTCCGGAGCTGCCGCCGTGGGCGAGGAACCACTGCCCGGGTTGGAGATTGGCGGTGAGGAAGACGTTCGACCAGACGGTGGCGGTGACCTCCGGCAGGCCGGCTGCGTCCTCGAGCGTGACGCCGGCGGGGACCGGCAGCAGCTGCTCGGCAGGGACGTTGACCTGTTCGGCGTAGCCGCCGCCGGTGAGCAGGGCGCAGACCTCGTCGCCGACGGCCCAGCCTTCGACGCCGTCGCCGAGCGCGGCGATCCGCCCGCTCACCTCGAGGCCGGGGATCTCGGTGGCGCCCGGTGGCGGATCGTAGAAGCCCTTGCGCTGCATGACGTC
>JAKDLQ010000106.1 GCA_030452775.1 Micrococcales bacterium
AGTTCGCCTACCACGTCAAGGACGCCCCGACGATCAGCGACGGCGAGTACGACGCGCTGATCCTGCGCCTTAACGAGCTGGAGGCTGAGTACCCGTCCCTTCGGACCCCGCAAAGCCCCACTCAGAACGTCGGAGGCAGCGCGTTCGCCACCGGCTTCGAGACGGCTCAGCACCTCGAACGGATGCTGAGCCTCGACAACGCCTTTTCCTTCGAGGAGGTGCGTGCCTGGGTGGACCGGGTCGAGCGGGAGGTCGGCGCAGACGTGCGCTATCTGTCCGAGCTGAAGATCGACGGCCTCGCGATCAACCTCCTCTACGAACACGGCCGGCTGGTCCGGGCCCTCACTCGCGGCGACGGGCGGACCGGGGAGGACGTCACCAACAACGTTCGCGCCATCAGCGGCATACCGACGAGGATGTCTGGAGAGGACGTGCCCGATCTCGTCGAAGTGCGCGGGGAGGTCTTCTTCCCCACGGCGGCGTTCGCGGATCTCAATGCCGGCCTCGTCGCGGCGGGCAAGGCGCCCTTCGCGAACCCGCGCAACGCTGCGGCCGGCTCGCTGCGCCAGAAGGATCCTCGGGTCACGGCGACCCGCCCGCTGCGGATGCTCGTGCACGGCATCGGGGCTCGCACCGGGTTCGATATCGCGAGCCAGAGCGAGGCCTACGCCAAGCTTCGTGACTGGGGGCTTCCGACCTCCGAGGAGTACCGCGTCTTCGACGACCTCGGCGAGGTCGAGGCCTTCATCGTCCACCACGGCGAGCACCGGCACGACCGGGCCCATGACATCGACGGCATCGTCATCAAGGTGGATCAGGTGGCGCTGCAACGCCAGCTGGGGACGACCTCACGGGCGCCGCGCTGGGCGATCGCGTTCAAGTACCCGCCGGCGGAGGTCAACACCACGCTGCTGGACATCCGGGTCAACGTCGGGCGGACCGGGCGAGTCACCCCCTACGGCGTCATGAAGCCGGTCGTTGTTGCCGGCTCGACCGTCGAGCAGGCGACCTTGCACAACGCCCACGAGGTGACGCGCAAGGGCGTCCTCATCGGCGACACCGTCGTGCTGCGCAAGGCAGGCGATGTCATCCCCGAGATCGTCGGGCCGGTCGTCGAGCTGCGCGACGGGAGCGAGCGGGCCTTCGTCATGCCCACGCGGTGCCCAGCCTGCGGCACCCCCCTGGCGCCGGAGAAGGAGGGCGACAAGGACATCCGCTGCCCCAACTCCAGATCCTGCCCGAGCCAGTTGCGAGAGCGCATCTTCGCACTCGCCTCCCGCAGTGCCCTCGACATCGAAGCGCTCGGCTGGGAGGGCGCCACCGCGCTGCTCGAATCAGGCGTCATCGAGGATGAGAGCACGCTCTTCTCCCTGGGGGAGGAGGAGATCGCGCAGATCCCGCTCTATACCCGGGCCGCCAAGAAGACCGACCCCGAGGATGCCATCGTGGACGGGCGCGTCCTGTCCGCGAACGGACACAAGCTCGTCGCCAATCTCAGGCAGGCCAAAGATCAGCCGCTGTGGCGGGTCCTCGTCGCGTTGTCGATTCGGCACGTCGGACCGACCGCTGCTCGGGCCCTGGCGACGCACTTGCGGTCGATGGAGGCCATCCGTCGGGCCTCGGTAGAGGAGTTGGCCCAGACCTTGGGGGTCGGGCCCGTCATCGCGGAGTCGGTGGTGGAGTGGTTCACCATCGACTGGCACCGCGACATCGTCGATCGGTGGGCCGCCGACAACGTCCGGATGGCCGACGAGGTGGACGCCTCGATCGAGCGCACCCTCGAGGGCCGCACGATCGTCGTCACCGGCTCGCTCGAAGGGTTCTCCCGCGACGAAGCCAAGGAGGCCATCATCGGCCGCGGAGGCACGTCGGCCGGATCGGTGTCCAAGAAGACGGACTACGTCGTCGTCGGCTCCAACGCCGGGTCCAAGGCGGCCCGGGCAGAAAACCTCGGGGTGACCATCATCGACGAGGCCGGGTTCCGCAGGCTGCTCGACACCGGAAGCCCCGACTGAGCGAGACACGGAGCGGCCGACCCGGCAGGTGTGGCCGGAGGGTATCGAGCCCGCCGAGACCGACTCGTTCTCCGTCTTCTACGTACGCCGGCGCGGCAATGATCGTCCTCGGATCCTCATCGCGAGGACTACCTCGCAGCAGACCTCGGTAGCCGCCAGCCCGCGCTACTCACCGCGTTCCTGGAGGCCGGCACGATCAACCGGCACGCTCCCCATAGACTTGCCCCCATGGCCTCTCTCACTCGTGACGACGTCGCCCACCTGGCCGGCCTGGCGCGCATCGAGCTGTCGGACGCCGAACTCGACCGAATGGTCGGCGAACTCGGTGTCATTCTCGACTCGGTGGCGAAGGTCCAGCAGGCGCCCATCGAGGGAGTCTCGCCGATGTCGCACCCGATGCCGCTGACCAACGTGACGAGGCCCGACGTGGTCCGTCCCGGCCTGACGCCCGAAGCGGCCCTCTCCGGGGCCCCGGAGTCCGCGCAGCAGCGCTTCCTCGTGCCGCGCATCCTCGATGAGGACTGAGTGGGCCGCACCGCCTACTGGCGTTGCCGCTGTGCCGGCACAGCGGCATACGCCGCCCCCGTGAACCTCGCCGACAGCAAAGGCAACCGACGTGACTGACGATCTGACCAGGACCACCGCAGCGCAGTTGGCGGACGGCCTTGCCGACGGCACGATCTCGTCCGTCGAGGTCACCTCGGCCTACCTCGAGCGCATTGCCGCGGTCGACGGGGCCGTCCACGGCTACCTTCACATCGACGGGGAAGGGGCGCTCGCGACAGCGCGGCGCATCGATGAGCGGCGCGCGGTCGGTGACAGGCTCCATGCACTCGCGGGAGTGCCCATCGCGGTCAAGGACGTCATGGTGACCCAGGGTGTGCCGACGACGTGCGGCAGCAGGATGCTCGAGGGCTGGATCCCTCCCTATGACGCGACCGTCGTCAGCAAGTTGCGCGCGGCCGGTATGCCGATCCTCGGCAAGACCAACATGGATGAGTTCGCGATGGGCTCCTCGACGGAGCACTCCGCCTACGGTCCGTCGCGCAACCCGTGGGACCTCGAGCGGATCCCCGGTGGCTCCGGTGGTGGCTCGAGCTCGGTGCTCGCGTCTTTCCAGGCGCCACTCGCAACGGGCACCGACACCGGGGGCTCGATCCGTCAGCCGGCTGCGGTGACCGCGACAATCGGCGTCAAGCCGACCTACGGCGGGGTCTCGCGCTATGGCATCGTCGCACTGGCGAGCTCACTCGACCAGGCCGGCCCCTGTGGGCGAACGGTCCTGGACGCCGCTCTGCTGCACGCCGTCATGGGCGGCCATGATCCCCTGGACTCGACCTCGATCGACGCGCCGATGCCCCCGGTCGTCGACGCGGCGCGGGCAGGGGACGTGCGCGGCCTGCGGATCGGCATCGTCAAGGAGCTTGCCGGTGAGGGCTACCAGCCCGGCATCCAGGCCCGTTTCGACGAGTCGGTGGCGCTGCTGGTCGAGCTGGGGGCCGAGGTCGCCGAGGTCTCCTGCCCCAACTTCGAGTACGCGCTCGCCGCCTATTACCTCATCATGCCGAGCGAGGCGAGCTCCAACCTCGCCAGGTTCGACGCCATGCGCTACGGCCTGCGGGTCGTGCCCGAGAGGGTCGCCGATCCCAGTGCCGAGCAGGTGATGGCCGCCACGCGCGACGCGGGCTTCGGGCCGGAGGCCAAGCGCCGCATCATCCTTGGCACCTATGCCCTCAGCTCCGGCTACTACGATGCCTACTACGGCTCGGCCCAGAAGGTCCGGTCGCTCATCGCCCGAGACTTCGCCGCGGCCTTCGAGCAGGTCGACGTGCTCGTGAGCCCGACCGCGCCGACCACGGCGTTTCGACTGGGCGACAAGCTCGATGACCCCATGGCCATGTACCGCAACGACATCGCGACCATCCCGGCCAACCTCGCGGGCGTGCCCGCTATGTCACTGCCGTCCGGACTCGCCGACGAGGACGGGCTGCCGGCCGGCATCCAGATCCTCGCGCCGGCGATGCGGGACGAGCGGCTCTACACCGTCGGCGCCGCCCTCGAGCGCGCCCTCATCGACACCTGGGGTGCGCCCATCCTGTCCCGGGCGCCCGAGCTCGCGAAGGGAGCATGAGCAATGTCGGTCACGACCCATCCCGGCGATGTCGTCATGGACTATGACGAGGCCCTCTCGAAGTTCGATCCGGTCCTCGGTCTCGAGGTGCACGTCGAGCTCGGCACCGACACCAAGATGTTCTGCGCCTGTCCGACCACCTTTGGGGCAGAGCCGAACTCGCAGGTGTGTCCAGAGTGCCTGGGCCTGCCCGGAGCGCTGCCGGTCGTCAACGCCAAGGGCGTCGAGTCGGCGATCCGGATCGGGCTCGCCCTGGGCTGCGAGATCGCGGAGTGGTGCCGCTTCGCCCGCAAGAACTACTTCTACCCGGACATGCCCAAGAACTTCCAGACGTCGCAGTACGACGAGCCCATCGCGTATGGGGGCCGGCTCGACGTCGAGCTCGGCGATGGCGCGATCTACCGCGTCGAGATCGAGCGCGCACACATGGAAGAGGACACGGGCAAGTCCCTGCACGTCGGCGGCTCGACCGGACGCATCCATGGCGCCGAATACTCGCTCGTCGACTACAACCGCGCGGGCATCCCGCTCATCGAGATCGTGACCAAGCCCATGGTCGGGGCGGGGGAGCGGGCGCCCGAGGTGGCCAAGGCCTACGTGTCCGCGCTGCGTGACCTGCTCAAGGCACTCGGGGTCAGCGACGTCAAGATGGAGCAGGGCTCGATGCGGTGCGACGCGAATGTCTCGCTACGCGCCAAGGCAGGTGATGATCCGCGTGGTGCGCAGCAACTGGCAGTCCCGCTCGGCACCCGGACCGAGACCAAGAACGTCAACTCGCTCCGGTCGGTCGAGCGCGCCGTCCGCTACGAGATCGCGCGGCATGCGGCGGTCCTCGCCGCCGGAGGCTCGGTCCTGCAGGAGACCCGGCATTGGCACGAGGACACCGGTGTCACGACATCCGGCAGAGTGAAATCGGACGCCGAGGACTACCGCTACTTCCCCGAGCCCGACCTTGTCCCGGTCGCGCCGACCCGGGAGACCGTCGAGGCGCTGCGTGCGACCCTGCCCGAGCCCCCCACGAAGCGACGCCAGCGACTCCAGCGTGACTGGGGCTACAGCGATCTCGAGATGCGCGATGTCGTCAATGCCGGAGCCGTCGAACTCATCGAGGAGACGATCGCCGCAGGTGCGAGCCCGACCGCGGCCCGCAAGTGGTGGCTCGGCGAGCCCTCCCGACGCGCCAATGCCGAGGGTCAGGACATCGTCACGTATGCCGCTCTGCTGGGCCTGACGCCGGTCGACATCGCCGAGCTCGACCAGATGGTCGTCGCGCGACGTCTCAACGACTCGATGGCCCGCCAGGTCCTCGACGGGGTCCTCGACGGCGAGGGCCGGCCGACCGAGGTCGCCGACGCCCGTGGACTCGAACTCGTCGAGGATGCGGGTGCCCTCGAGGCGGCCGTCGATGAGGTCATCGAGGCCAACCCCGGCATTGCTGCCAAGATCCGGGACGGCAAGGTCGCCGCGGTCGGGGCGCTCATCGGTCAGGTGATGAAAGCGATGAAGGGCCAGGCCGATGCCGGCAAGGCTCGCGAGCTGATCCTCGCCAGGTTGACCTGACCTCGCCACTTCGCAACACACCGACGAATGAGCAACACCAACCGGCTATAACCAGGCGGAGTTGCCCAGTGCTCGGTGTGTTGCCGCAGTGTGGGCGTGGCTCGCGCTGTCAAAGGGGTCCTGCCAGTGCTGCCTCCTGCTGCGACACACGCACGAAGGCGTCGGCCGCTGGGATCCGGTAGCGGTCACGATGCCAGGCGATCCCGACGATCCGTGGGCTGATGCCGGCGAGCGGCACGGTGCGCACTCCCGCTCGGAAAGGGTTCACGGAGAGCCAGGAGATCACTGCGGTGCCCAAGCCCTCGGCCACCAGACCCATGATGGTGCCGTTGTCGTTGGAGCGGAACATGATCTGCTCGGTGAGTTCCGGGCGCCCCAGCCGACTCTCGATGGAGTGCACCTCGCGCATACCGGCATACGTGATGAGCGAGAGACCCGTCAGGTCGCTCGCTCGGATGGGCGCGCCGGTGCGCCCCAGCTCACTGCTCTCGCGGACCACCAGCACATACGGATCCTCCAGGAGCTCACGGTGCACGAACGGTCCACGCATCATCGGGTAGACGACGAAGGTGAGGTCGAGCTCACCCCGCTCCACCAGATGCAGCAACTCCTCGTCGTCCTCCGACTCGGTCAGTTCGACCGTCACGCCTGGCCAAGCAGCTCGAAACTCGCGCAGGATTCGCGGCAGCAGACGTGCGCCGACGCTCTGGTAGCAGCCGACACGCAGCACCCCGACCTCGCCCTCGGCGAGGGCAGCCAGGTCCGCCCGGGCGCTGGCGATTCGCGCGACGATGGCATTGGTATGACCGATGAGGATCCGTCCGGCGGCCGTCAGTGTGACCGGCTTCGGTCCGCCGGGACGTTCCACGAGTCTCTGCCCGACCAGGCGCTCGAGACGTCCGATCTGCTGGCTGACCGCCGACTGCGTGTAGCCGAGCGACTCGGCGGCCCCGCTGAAGGACCCCTCGCGGCCGATGGCCGACAGGGCGATCAGGTAGCGCAGCTCCCAAGGCTCAGCCCGCTCACTCATCCAAGTATATTATGTCTCCTAATGGCTCCTGTCAGTAGATGACGTTGGACTAACAGATCCCTCCTCGCGATGATGGATGCACAAGCACGACCCATCCGTACGATCTCGATGAGGAGCAGACAGTGACCCAAGTGACCCAAGTGACCCAGAACAAGCCCGCCTACGCCGACGTCGTCGACCTTGACCGCTACCCGATCCACGACCTGGACAGCGAGCGGGGCCAGGCACTCGTGAGTGCCTGCCGCGAGGAGCTCGGCGTCACGGGCGTGTGCAACCTCGAGGGTTTCATCACCCCGAGCGCGGTGGCGGCGATGGTGGCGCTGGCCGGCGAGCTCAAGGACAAGGCATGGCCCTCGGACCGGACCCACACCATCTACTTCGAGCCGGTCGATGAGACTGTGCCTGCCGAGCACCCCCGTGCTCACCAGGTGCGCTCTGCCAAGCGCGGGATCGCCTACGACCACATCCCGGCGGATGCCCCGATGCGCCGCCTCTACGAGTCCGACGACCTGACGAGCTTCATTGCGACCGTCCTGGGCAAGCCCGTCCTCTACCGAAGCGCGGACCCGTTGGACGCGCTGCAGGTGACGACCTTCCGTCCCGGTGACGAGCTCGGCTGGCACTTCGACCGGAGCGAGTTCTCGATGACCGTCATGTACCAGCAGGCGGACAAGGGCGGTGACTTCGAGTACGTTCCCGGGCTGCGCAGCGAGACCGACGAGAACTACGAGGCCGTTCAGCGCGTGCTCGAGGGGGACCGGACCGGTATCAAGATCCTGCCGAGCGCGCCGGGCACGCTGGCCTTCTTCCGTGGCGAGCACGCGTTGCACCAGGTGACGCCGGTGGAGGGCTCGACGCCGCGGATCAACTCGGTCCTCACCTACGGCGAGCGTCCGGACATGAAGCTCAACGACCTCACCTCGGAGCTGTTCTACGGGCGTACCTCGGCCTGAGCGGACCGCTCAGCCGACAGACGAGCCGCCGGCCCGCCCCCCCACGCTGGCCGCCCCCGGCCCGCCCGGTGGGGGGGGGGGGCCCCGACACACCCCCGCCCGAGGCGGGGGGG
>JAKDLQ010000107.1 GCA_030452775.1 Micrococcales bacterium
CCCACCGATCCGGAGACCCCTGTGGGGGCCCGGTACTCCCCGAACTGCTCGCGGAGGGCGCCGGCCCACTCCCCCGTCGTGATCTCCGCCCGGGCGCACTCGAGTGAGGCGGGCATGAGATTGGCCCCCGATGCGGCATCGGCCTTGAGCCGCGCAATGGCGGCCTCGGCGCGAGCCCGGGTGACCGGATCGGCATCGCGTCGCTCGCGCCACGCGACGACCGCTTCGACCGCGGCCTGCTCGACGCCCGCATCGACCGTCTGGACGGCGGTGTCGAGATCGGCGGTGAGTGGGTTGGGCTCGGTCGTCTCGAAGCGGTTGAGCCCTACGATGACATCGTCGCCGGCCTCGATGCGGCGGCGGCGCTGCGCATGGGAGGCAACGAGGGCCGACTTCATGTAGCCGGACTCGACCGCTGCGACGGCGCCCCCCATCTCCTCGATCCGGGCCATCTCCGCCTCGGCGCGGGCGACGAGGTCGGCCACTGTGCGCTCGACGACGACCGAGCCGGTGAACAGGTCCTCGTACTCGAGCAAGTCGGACTCGAAGGCGAGCACCTGCTGCAACCGGAGCGACCACTGCTGGTCCCACGGACGGGGTAGCCCGAGGGCCTCGTTCCAGGCCGGGAGCTGGATCGCCCGGGCCCGGGCGTCCTTGGACAAGGTCACGGCGAGCATCTCGAGCACGATGCGCTGGACGTTGTTCTCCGGCTGGGCCTCGGTCAGGCCGAGAGAGTTGACCTGGACGCCATAGCGGAAGCGCCGGGCCTTGGAGTCGGTGATCCCGTAGCGTTCTCGGGTCAACTCGTCCCAGAGCCGCACGAAGGCCCGCATCTTGCACATCTCCTCGACGAAGCGCACGCCCGCGTTGACGAAGAAGCTCATCCGGGCGACGACGTGATGAAACTCCGTCTCGGGGACCTGACCCGAGTCGCGGACGGCATCGAGGACCGCGATGGCCGTCGACATCGAGTAGGCGATCTCCTGCACCGGCGTCGCCCCGGCCTCTTGCAGGTGATAGCTGCAGATGTTGATGGGGTTCCACTTCGGGATTTCACGGACCGTGTAGGTAACCATGTCGGTGATGAGGCGCAGCGACGGGCCTGGCGGGAATACGTAGGTCCCGCGCGAGAGGTACTCCTTGATGATGTCGTTCTGGGTGGTGCCGCTCAGGACGTGGACCCATTCCTCGGGAGACTCCCCGGCAGCCTCGGCCTGGCGCTCGGCCGCGACCTGGTAGAGCGACAAGAGCCACATCGCCGTGGCGTTGATCGTCATGGAGGTGTTCATCTCGCGCAGCGGGATGGCGTCGAAGAGCGCGGTCATGTCGCCGATGTGGCTGATCGGGACGCCGACCTTGCCGACTTCACCGCGAGCCAGGACATGATCGGGGTCATAGCCGGTCTGGGTCGGCAGGTCGAACGCGACCGACAGCCCGGTCTGGCCCTTGGCCAGGTTGCGTCGGTAGAGCTCGTTGCTCGCCGCCGCGCTCGAGTGACCGGCGTAGGTGCGCATCACCCACGGCCGATCGCGGGTGGGGCGTTCGACGTGCGCCGCTGCGCTCTGCTCGGGCATGACTCCGACCGTACCCGCGAGGTCCTGCGGTAGGGGACGCTCAGGCGGTGAGAGTCGACACAGTGCCCGCCGCCCGGCGCGTGTCCGAGGGACGCCCAGAGCTAAGCCCAGAGTTAAGCCCAGAGTGACGCACCGTGAGCAATCGATCAAGACGGCAGTAGCGCAACAGCCGCGCCGTCCTGTCGCTCGGGTCGATGATGAGCATCCGTCGGTGTTCGCGGGCGGCCCGCCGGTGCAGGCTCATGATCATGCCAAGTCCCGTCGCATCACCGATCTCGGCGCCCGCCAGATGCAGGCGCAGCTCGCCCGGGCGGCAACGGATGACCTCGTGGAGCGCGTCCCTGATGTCCGGGACGGTATGCACATCGAGTCGTCCCACGAGGGTGACGTCGTGTCCGTCGGGCGCATCGACGATCGTCACTGATGGCTGGTGCTCGTGCCGCAGCGTCATCGGGCCCCTTCTCGGTGCTGCTCGTGAGTCCATGTTCGCGGCACGGATGACCGCGGCCTGGTAGCGACGCGTCACGAAGCGGTATCGATTTCGGCGAGCCGGATCCCGGCGTTTGACCGGCCCCCGCCTACGGCTCGTGATCCGCCTCGCGCGTCACGTCCGCGCCCAGCTGTCGCAGCGTCGTCTCCATGCGCGGGTACCCGCGGTCGATGTGGTGGATCCCGCTGACGAGGGTGGCCCGCTCGGCGACCAGGCCGGCAATGACGAGCGCGGCCCCGGAGCGGATGTCACTGGCTTCGACCGGTGCTCCCGAGAGCACCGGCTTCCCGTGCGTCATCACATGGTGACCGTCGATCTGCGTGTCCGCGCCGAGCCGGGCCAGCTCTTGCACGGTCCGAAACCGTGCCTCGAAGAGATTCTCTGTCACCATCGCGCTGCCGTTCGCCACCGCGTTGTAGGTCAGGGCCAGTGGCTGCAGATCGGTCGGGAAGCCCGGATAGGGCAGGGTCGCGACGTCGAAGGCCCGTGGCCGATCCGCGCACGCCACCCGGAATCCTCGGTCGGTGCGCTCGATCAGGCACCCTGCCTCGGCCAGCGACGTGAGGGGGGCATCGAGGTGTTCCGGGACGCCACCGACGATCTCGACGTCACCGCACGTCGTCGCGGCGGCGAAGGCCCAGGTCCCCGCCGCGATGCGGTCCGCGACTACCCGGTGGGTCGCCGGCCGTAGTGTCTCGACTCCGTCAACGACGATGCGCGATGTCCCCACCCCGGAGATCTGAGCGCCCATCGAGCTGAGCATGGCGATGATGTCGGCGATCTCCGGCTCGCGAGCGACGTTCGTGATGACGGTGCGCCCCTGTGCGGTGGCCGCCGCCGCGAGGATGTTCTCGGTGGCCCCGACGCTGGGGAACTCGAGGCGGATGTCGGCGCCGGTGAGCCCGCGGGGGGCGTCGGCGACGAGATAGCCGCGTGTGATGTGCACCCGGGCCCCGAGAGCCTCGAGGCCGGCCGAGTGCAGATCGAGGCCCCGAGCGCCTATCGCGTCGCCTCCCGGGATGGCGACGCCGGCGTGTCCCACCCGGGCCACGAGCGGTCCGAGCACGCAGATGGACGCGCGCAAGGCCCTGACCAACTCGTCGTCGGCTTGATGTCCGAGCTGGTCGGGAACGTCGAGAACGATGACCCCGGAGACAGGATCCTCCTCGACATCGACCCCGAGACGCCGGAGCAACTCGGCCATGATCGCGACGTCCGCGATGGCCGGGACATTGGTCAAGGTGGTGCGCCCCTCGGCGAGCAGCGCCAGCGCCATCAACTTGAGGACGCTGTTCTTGGCACCGACGACCTCGACCTCGCCGCGCAGTCGGGCGCCCCCGACCACTCGGAACCGCTCTGTCACCCTGAGACCCTATCGGTGCCGGTGACCGCGGGCCTGACAGAGAGTGGAGTGAGAGAGTAACCGCATGGTCAAGCTGACGAAGATCTACACTCGCACGGGCGATGACGGGACGACCGCGCTCGGAGACTTCTCGCGGACGAGCAAGAACGACCCGCGCCTGCATGCCTACGCGGACGTGGGCGAGGCCAACGCCGCTGTCGGCGTCGCGGCAGCCTGTGGCGACCTCGACGACGAAGTACTGGCGACGCTGGGTCGAGTGCAGAACGAGCTGTTCGACGTCGGCGCCGATCTCTGCACGCCGCTGCAGGAGAGCTACGACTATCCACCGCTTCGGGTCGAGCAGCCGTGGATCGATGATCTCGAGTCGGACTGCGATCACTATCTGCCCCGCACCGAGAAGATGCGCTCCTTCATCCTGCCGGGTGGGACACCTGGGTCAGCCCACCTGCACCTGGCCTGCACCATCGTGCGTCGCGCCGAGCGGTCAGCGTGGGCGGCGATGGACGCTCACGGGCACGCTTCCGGCTCGGCGCGCGGCGTCGGTGGAGTCAGCATCCTCACGGCGAGGTACCTCAACCGCCTCTCAGACCTGCTGTTCATCCTCGCGAGAGTCGCCAACCTCCCCCTGGGCGGGGACATTCCCTGGCAACCCGGTGGCGGACGCATCGCCCCGCCCGTCTCGCCGGCAACACACCGACAAGTGGGCAACCCCAACCGGTAATAACCACCTGGAGTTGCCCGTTTCTCGGTGTGTCGCGCGGGTGGCCTGGCCTGGATGTGGCCGGCTCGATCAGGCGACGTTGGCGTTGTGGCCAGGAGGTGCGGCCTCCTGCCACGACCGTAGGGCGGTGTAGGCGGACCGCTGCAGGGCAAGCTCGAAGTCGACCCCATCGTGGGTGCAGGGAACGCGCGACGCCTGGGGTAGCACGGTGAGGACGTCGTCGGCTGCTAACCGGATCGGGGTTTCGAGCAAGAGGGTCTGGCGCCTCCACTGATGCGCCGGGCGTGGTGACACCCCCCCGAGCGTGTACCACTCGAGGACGTTGTCGCTGAACCGAAGCAGGCCGACTCGCCACCGGTCGGACGGGGCTGGCCGGTAACCACTCAGCGTCAGCGTGAGGCCGCGCGAGATATAGCGTCGCCGTAGGTAGGTCAGCGCGAGCATGAGGATGGCGATCGCGAGCAGGGTGCCGACCACGATCTCGACGGAGGCGAGGACGGGCGGCACGAAGTCCTCAGTGCTCCGGTGAGCCGTGCGAGGCCGAGACGTGGACGCTCTCGGCGACGATCGTCACGACGTCGGAGTCGACCGAGAAGAAGCCGCCCTCGACCGTGGCCGTGTGGCGGGCCCCGTCGAGTCCCTGGATCATGACCTCCCCCTCGACGAGTACGCCGAGGACCGGCGTGTGCCCCGGCAGAACGCCGAGCTCGCCCGAGATGGTCCGGGCCCGCACGAACTTGGCCTGGCCTTCCCAGACCTTGCGGTCCACTGCAACCATCTCAACGTTGAGCGAACTCACGTACTCCTCCAGATTGTCGGTGACGCTTGCAGTTTAGTGCCTCCTCACCCCTGGCCGGTACCATTGTCCGCCCTGTCCTCGGGCACTCGCGGCAGGTGGGGCTGGAACCGCTCGCCGAGAGCCTCGATCGCTTGCCGGGCGAAGACCTGCTGCTCGGTGACGACCCGTTCGGCACGACCTCGCCCGAGGAAGCTGACGGACCAGTGCAGCAGCGTGGTGACTCGGTGCTTGAAGCCGATGATGTAGACGAGGTGCACGGCGAGCCACAGGATCCAGGCGATGAACCCGCTGAACTGCACCCTGCCCACTGAGGCGACCGCCGAGAACCTCGAGATCGTCGCCATCGAACCCTTGTCGACGTACTCGAAGGGTCCCTTGGGCTCGGTGCCGGCGAGACGGCGACGGATCTGCTCCGCTGCGTAACGCCCGCCCTGGATGGCGACCTGGGCGACGCCGGGCAGGTCGCGCAGCGAAATCATGTCGCCGACGACGAACACCTCTGGGTGCCCGGGCAGGGTCAGGTCATCGAGTACCTCGATACGCCCGGACCGGTCGAGGCCCGCGCCGCTCTGGTTTGCGAGCGAGGCGCCGAGAGGCGAGGCGCTGACCCCGGCCGCCCACACCTTGCACACCGACTCGATGCGGTTGCGCGTGCCGTCCGGGTGCTCGACCTCGATCCCGGTCGGGTCGACGTCGACGACTTTGGCCCCGAGCCGTACCTCGACGCCCATCTTCTCGAGGCGGCGCCGGGCCCGCCCGCCGAGTTTGCGACCGAAGGACCCGAGGACGGTGGGGGCGGCGTCGAGCAGGATGATGCGGGCCGTCTTGGGGTCGATGGTGCGGAAGTCGCGCTTGAGGGTGCGGTGTGCGAGCTCGGCGATCTGACCGGCCATCTCCACGCCCGTTGGGCCGGCACCCACCACGACGAACGTCATCAGCCGGTCGGTCTCCGCCGGCGCCGATGCGAGTTCCGCCAGCTCGAAGGACCCGAAGATCCGGCCGCGCAGCTCGAGCGCGTCATCGATCGACTTCATCCCGGGCGCATACCGGGCGAACTGGTCGTTGCCGAAGTACGACTGGCCGGCACCGGCGGCGACGATGAGGGTGTCGTAGGGGGTGACCGTGACGCGGCCCATCGTCTCGTGGGTGACCGTGCGGGCCTGCAGGTCGATCGCGGTGACCTCGCCGAGCACGACCCGGGCGTTCTTCTGACGCGCCAGCACCTCCCGGGTCGACGGCGCGATCTCGCCCTCGGACAGGATCCCCGTGGCCACCTGGTAGAGCAGCGGTTGGAACAGGTGGTGGCTCGTGCGCGCGATGAGGGTGACGTCCACCTCATCGCGTCGCAGGGCCTGGGTGCTGAACAATCCACCGAACCCCGAGCCGATGACGACGACCCGATGGCGGTGGTCCGGCGTGCCCATGGTGGTGCCTCTCTTCCTCGGTCGACGAGCGGTACTTCGGACAACAAGGGTTGGGGCTGGATATGCCCAGCGCCGACGCCCCTCAAAGGGACGCCGGCGCTGGCGTGGATCTCGGGGCTGCGGTTGGATGCTCAGAGGCTCTTCTGGATCTCCGACCACTGACGCTCGACGTCATCGAGGCCACCGCACATGAAGAAGGCCTGCTCCGCCACGTCGTCGTACTCGCCGTCGGCGATCTTGGTGAAGCCCTCGATCGAGTCGGCGAGCGACACCGTCGAACCCTCGAGACCGGTGAACTGCTTGGCGACGTAGGTGTTCTGCGACAGGAAGCGCTGGATGCGGCGGGCCCGGCTGACAAGGACCTTGTCCTCTTCGGACAGCTCGTCGACCCCGAGGATCGCGATGATGTCCTGCAGCTCCTTGTTGCGTTGCAGGATCGACTTGACCCGGACGGCGGTGTTGTAGTGGTCCGCAGCGATGTATCGCGGGTCGAGGATGCGCGACGTCGAGTTCAGCGGATCGACCGCGGGGTAGATGCCCATCGAGGCGATGTCGCGCGAGAGCTCGGTCGTCGCGTCGAGGTGCGCGAACGTCGTCGCCGGCGCGGGGTCGGTGTAGTCGTCGGCGGGCACGTAGATCGCCTGCATCGAGGTGATCGAGTGACCACGCGTCGAGGTGATGCGCTCCTGGAGGGTGCCCATCTCGTCGGCGAGGGTGGGCTGGTAGCCCACGGCGGACGGCATACGGCCAAGAAGGGTCGAGACCTCGGAGCCCGCCTGCGTGAAGCGGAAGATGTTGTCGATGAACAGCAGCACATCCTGCTGCTGGACGTCACGGAAGTACTCCGCCATCGTCAGCGCCGAGAGGGCGACCCGCAGGCGGGTACCCGGCGGCTCGTCCATCTGCCCGAAGACGAGAGCGGTCTGGCCAAGGACGCCGGCCTCCTCCATCTCGACTATGAGGTCGTTACCCTCGCGGGTGCGCTCGCCGACGCCGGCAAACACCGACACGCCACCGTGGTCGCGCGCGACCCGGGCGATCATCTCCTGGATGAGCACGGTCTTGCCGACGCCGGCGCCGCCGAAGAGTCCGATCTTGCCGCCCTGCACATACGGTGTGAGCAGGTCGATGACCTTGATGCCCGTCTCGAACATCGTCGTCTTCGACTCGAGCTGGTCGAAGGCCGGAGCCTTGCGGTGGATGCCCCAGCGCTCCATGACCTCGAGGGTCTCCCCCTCCGCGAGGTTCATGCACTCGCCAGTGGTGTTGAACACCCTGCCGAGGGTGCCGTCACCGACCGGCACGGTGATCGGCCCACCGGTATCCTGCACGGACGAGCCGCGAACCAGTCCATCCGTGGGCTGCAACGAGATCGCCCGGACCATGTTGTCGCCGACGTGCTGGGCGACCTCG
>JAKDLQ010000108.1 GCA_030452775.1 Micrococcales bacterium
CACATCGCCGACCTCGTCGGGAACACGCCCCTCGTCAAGCTCCACTCCGTCGTCGCGGATGCCGGTGTGCAGGCCACCGTCCTGGCCAAGGTCGAGTACTTCAACCCCGGGGGCTCGGTCAAGGACCGGATCGCGCTGCGGATGATCGATACGGCCGAGCGTGAGGGCCTCATCAAGCCCGGCGGCACGATCGTCGAGCCGACGAGCGGCAACACCGGCGTGGGTCTGGCGCTCATCGCGCAGCGGCGCGGCTACTCGTGTGTCTTCGTCTGCCCTGACAAGGTCAGCCAGGACAAACGAGACGTCCTCAAGGCCTATGGCGCGAAGGTGGTGGTGTGCCCGACGTCGGTCCCGCCGGATCACCCCGACTCCTACTACAGCGTCTCGGACCGGCTCGTCGAGGAGATCGACGGAGCCTGGAAGCCGAACCAGTACTACAACCTGGAGGGGCCCAACAGCCACTATGCCTCGACCGGCCCGGAGATCTGGGCGGACACCGCGGGCCGGGTCACCCACTTCATCGCCGGCGCCGGCACCGGTGGCACGATCAGCGGCACCGGACGCTACCTCAAAGAGGTGAGTGGCGGCGCCGTGCGGATCATCGCGGCCGACCCGGAGGGGTCCGTTTTCTCGGGCGGCACCGGTCGGCCGTACCTCGTCGAGGGGGTCGGGGAGGACTTCTGGCCGGGCGCCTACGACCCGTCCGTCGTCGACGAGGTCATCGCCGTGACCGACGCGGACTCGTTCGAGATGACCCGGCGCCTTGCCAAGGAGGAGGGCCTGCTCGTCGGCGGGTCGTGCGGGATGGCCGTCGTCGCCGCGCTGCGCGTCGCCCAGGGCTTGGCCGAGGACGCCGTCGTCGTCGTGCTGCTGCCCGACTCGGGGCGTGGCTACATGTCCAAGATCTTCAACGACGAGTGGATGAGCTCCTACGGCTTCCTGTCCGATCACGGCGAGCAGACGGTCGGTGCCGTGCTGCGCACCAAGTCGGGGGAGATGCCGGCACTGGTGCACACCCATCCCAACGAGACGATCCGCGACGCGGTGCAGATCCTGCGCGAGTACGGCGTCTCGCAGATGCCGGTCGTCAAAGCCGAGCCACCGGTCATGTCGGGAGAGGTAGCTGGGTCGGTGAGCGAGCGGGCTCTGCTCGAGGCGCTCTTCGGCGGACGAGCACATCTGGCCGACTCGGTGGGCAAGCACATGGAGCCGGGCCTGCCGCTCGTCGGCGCGGGGGAGCCGGTGCCAGCCGCCCGGGCAGCCCTCGAGGGTGTCGACGCGATCCTCGTCGTCGACGATGGCAAGCCGATCGGTGTCCTCACGCGGGCGGACCTGCTGGGGTTCCTCACCGACTGAGGCTGAGCCTGGCCGGGCGCGTGGAAGTCTGTCCACGTCATCACGTGGAGGAACTTCCACATTGATCCCCGCGGGGCGGCTATCGCCTGGACTGTCGCTTCGCCTCGGCCTTCTTCGCCTGCTTGGTCGCCCGGACCTTGAGGCGCGACTCATCATCGATGACGTCGGCGATGGAGCGGAAGCCAGGCAGCCCGTAGTCGCCGGCGGCCCGCTCCCAGGCAGGCGGTCGCACGTCGAACTGTTTGGCGAGCAGCGCCGTGAAGATCTGCGCCTTCTGGTCGCCGAACCCGGGGAGGCTCCCGACCCGCTGCACGAGCTCGGCGCCGGACTCGACCTGTGCCCAGACGTTGGCCGCGTCCCCGCCCCAGTCGTCGACAACGGCCTGGCACAGCTGGCGCGCACGAGTGGCCATCGACCCCGGGAAGCGATGCAGCGCCGGCGGGGTCCGGAACATCTCCTCGAGGCGCTCCGGGCGCCACTGCGAGGATCTCCGCGGCATCGAGGGTCTCGGTGCCCATTCGTTCGGCAAGGACGTGTGGCGATGTAAAGGCCTTCTCCATCGGGATCTGCTGGTCGAGCATCATGCCGAGCAGCAGGGCGAGCGGGTCCCGCTCGAGGAGGTCGTTGGCGTCGTCGGTCGCGGCGAGATGCAGGCTCATGTGGGCATCCTCTCCCAACTGCTCGTGCTGCGATGTCAGCGTAGGACGTCAGGGTGCGATGTGAGGGCGGGATGTCAGGGCGGCTGATCGACCCACGTGGGTCCCGCCATCGCCAGCTCGACCCGGCCCGAGGTGAGCCGGGCCACCGTCGTCCGGAGGGCATCGACGGCGTCGGGGGCGACTGCCGTGCGCAGGTGCACGGCTTCGGCCGACCACTGCGCGGTGACCGGGAGCCCGGCGTCGCGAATCGCGTTCTCGACCCGGGCCGCCTCCGCCGGCCCGACCACGATGGTAAGCACCTCGCGTAGCTCGACCCGCACGAGGTGCGCAGCAGCGACGGCGCTCTGTACGGCCTCGCCATACGCACGGATCAGGCCGCCGGTGCCGAGCAGGACCCCGCCGAACCACCGTGTCACCACCGCAAGGACATTCGTCAGCTCGGCGCCGCGCAGGACGGCCAGCATCGGGGCACCTGCCGTGCCGGTGGGCTCGCCGTCGTCATTGCTGCGCCGGGTCGCGCCGTCGGGCCCAAGGATGAAGGCGGTGCAATGATGGCGTGCGTCGCGACTCGTTGATCGCACCTGCTCGATCGCGGCGCGTGCCGCGTCCTCGTCCTCGACCCGATCGAGCTCGCAGACGAAGCGAGAGCGCCTCACCTCGATCGCCGCCTGGGTGGGGCCGGCCACCGTGAGATACGCGAGCGGCTCACTCACGACGGTGCGGGGCGATAGGAGGATGCACCAGGCAACCATGACAGGTGCCGACAGGCGCAGGCCAGCAGGTCCAGCAGGTCCAGGAGGTCCAGGAGGTCCAGGAGGTCCAGGAGGCAGGCTTCGACCGCTCGGGATTCCTCGGTGACGCACCGTGCACACGCTGAGGTGCGTGTCCCTCGGACAGTGCTTCCGTAGTGGAAGCACTGTCCGAGGGCAGACGTGCCTCCGGGGTTGCGGTCTAGGCTCGCAGGATGACGACGGCATCGGCTCCGCCCCTGCTCAATACGCTGTCCGTGGGCACGGCCGGCCCCCGTGTCGCCTTCCTGCACGGCCTCTTCGGGCAGGGCCGCAACTGGAGCCAGATCGCCAAGGCGGTAGCCGGTCCCGACCGGACGAAGGCCCGCTGTCTGCTCGTCGACCTGCCCGATCACGGACGGTCGCCGTGGTCGGAAGAGTTCACCTTCGAAGGCTACGCGGAGGCCGTGGCTGCCACGCTTGCACGAGCGGCGCCCGGTGACGAGTGGGTCGTCGTCGGTCACTCGCTCGGCGGCAAGACGGCGATGCTGCTGGCCCTGCTGCATCCGCACCTCCTCCGCGGACTCGTCGTCGTCGACATCTCGCCCAAGTCCTACGGCTCGCTCCACCGCTTCGGCGGCTACATCAAGGAGATGCGTGGCCTGCCCCTCGACGAGCTCGCGACTCGGGCCGAGGCCGAGCAGCGGTTCACCGAGTCGGACCCCGACGTCAAGGCCTTCCTGCTGCAGAACCTGCGGCGGAACGGCCGTTCGTGGCGCTGGCAGGCCAACCTCGACCTCATCGAGGCCGAGGCCGCGCGGGGCGCGGCGTCGCGGATCGCGGGATGGCCGTCGGTTGCCGACGACCTGGCGCCCTACGAAGGGCCGACCCTATGGATCGCCGGCAAGGACTCTGACTACATCGAGCGCGCGGACGCCTCGGCGATGCGCTCCTACTTCCCCCGCGCGCGGCTCTTCACGATCAAGGGCGCCGGACACTGGGTGCACACGGACGCGCCAGATGTCACCGTCGCTGCGCTGCGCCGCTTCCTCACAGGAGTCGACGCCCCATCGCCCACGCCGTCAGCTCGTGCCGGGAGCTGAGCTGGAGCTTGCGCAGCACGGAGCTGACATGCGTCTCGACGGTCTTGATCGAGATGAACAGTTCCTTGGCGACCTCCTTGTACTGATAGCCGCGGGCGATGAGGCGCATCACTTCGCGCTCGCGGGCCGATAGTCGATCGAGCTCCTCATCGATCTCCGCGACCTCCCCGGCGGCCGCGCCGAAGGCATCGAGCACGAAGCCGGCAAGCCGAGGGCTGAAGACGGCATCCCCGTCGGCTACCCGCGTGATCGCCGTGAGCAGCTCGGCGGCATTGATCGTCTTGGTGACGTAGCCGCGTGCGCCGGCTCGGATGACCGCGATGACGTCCTCGGCCGCGTCTGATACAGACAGGGCGAGGAAGCGCACAGGGGCACCAGACCCGGTCTTGACGGTCGCGCAGGCGCGAATGACATCGGCGCCGCCGCGCCCGTTCCCACCGGGGATGTGGACGTCGAGCAGGACGACATCTGGCCGGGTCTCGGTGATCACTGCCGTGGCCGACTCGACGGCGCCGGCTTCGCCGACGATCTCGAGCGCCGGGGCCGGGGGCCGGGGAGTGGAGCGGGTGCTCGTGCCATCGCGATGACTGCCGTATGCCGCCGCGCTTGCCGAGCTCGTCAGCTCGGCGCGCACGCCGGTGCGGAACATGTGGTGGTCGTCGACGAGGACGATGCGGATGGCCCGCGGCTCGGTCATGACTGCGCTTCCTCGGATTCCTTCGGTTTGGACGGGGCGGGGTCTGGAAGGGATCGAGAGCCTGGATCGTGCTGGGGATCGGCTTCGCCCGTGGAGGTGGGATCTCGTCCTGGGCCAGAGTCATCGGGACCGGCAGGCGCCATGACCGGTTGCCGCAGCTGGATCTCGGTGCCGTCGGAACGCTTGCGGATCCGGGCCGTGCCGCCGTGCCGCTCCATCCTGCCGATGATCGACTCCCGCACCCCAGCGCGATCGCCGGGGATGTCGTCGAGGTCGAAGCCAGCTCCGTGGTCGCGGACGAAGGCCTCGACCGTGGTCGGGCCGACCTCGACATAGACGGTGATGGGCGGGTCTGCGTGACGGACCGCGTTCCAGGCCGCCTCGCGGATGGCCTTGACCAGCGCATCGAGGTGTTCGTCGATGGGGCGGTCCCCCGTGACGACCAACTGCACCGGGACGCCATGCAGGTCCTCGACCTCGCCGAGCGCCACGGTGAGGGCTGCGCCGAGCGTTCCGGCGCGAGCGTCCTCGTCATAGAGATAGGTCCGCAGCTGTCGCTCCTGCGCACGGGCGAGGCGGGCGACCATCGCGGGGTCGTCGGACCTGCGTTGGATGAGCGCCAGGGTCTGCAGCACGGAGTCGTGCAGGTGGGCAGCGATGTCGGCGCGCTCGGTGGCCCTGATCCGAGCCGCCTGCTCGGCGCGCAGGTTGGTCCACAAGCGCAGGATCCACGGCGCCGCGAGCACGGCTACTCCGACGAGGGCGGCGAGGACGGCGCCGCCGACCCGCCAGAGCTGACTGAGGTCGGTGCTACCGACGAGAAGGCCGACGAGCCCCAGGCTGGTGAGTCCGAGGCCGACCACGAGCCAGATCCAGCGGACCGGGCGGCGTGCGCCGATCGGATCGGCGTCATCGAGCTGGGACCAGAAGAAGATCGTGCCGATGACGATCGCGACGATCGGCAGGACGACTTCGGGCCGAATGCCGATGCCTGCTGTGCCGAGCCAGAGGGCTCCGGCGACGATCAGGGCGATGACACCGAAGAGCGTGAGCAGCACCGGCTCGTTGCCGCTGCGCAGCCAGACCTTGACGGTGCGCAGGTCGAATCGTGCTTGGGCCCTCGACGAGCCGGCGGACGGCTCGGGTGCGGCGCCCATCTGGTTGGCAGCAACCGGTTCGGCGACACCGCGCGGCATCGTCGCCCAGAGGAATGCGTAGACGGCGAAGCCTGCCCCGAACGGAATCGCTGTGACGAGGAAACCGATGCGCACGAACGCGACCGGCACGCCGAGATGCGAGGCGAGCCCGGCAGCCACACCCCCGATGACGTGCCCCTCGACATGGCGCACGAGCGGCGGGCGGGTCGTACCCGCCGCTGCTGGGGCGGACCCGGCCGCCGCGCCGACGGCGGGCGTCACAGCCGGGCTCGATGTCCTCGCGCCAGGGTCGGGAGTCGTCTGCACCCCTTCATACTCACTCACTTCGAGCCCTCGGGCGAGCCCTGCCAGGGCCTTTGGGGGTTCGCTCAGGGTCTGGTCAGGGTCGACCCGCATGGCTACGGCCCGATCGGGGACGCCACTCTAGGAGACATGACGAAACACGGTGACTGCGTGCAGGGGTCCGGCCTCGATCGCTTCTACGACTCTCTTCGCCGGATCGGCATAGTGCGCTCATCCAGCGACCGGTGGTTCGGCGGAGTCGCCGCTGGGCTGGCCCGCTGGCTCGGAGTCGATCCGCTCGTCGTCCGGGCGGGCTTCATCCTCATCGGCGTCTTCTTCGGTATCGGGATCACCCTCTACCTGGTGCTACTGCTCCTCATGCCGGACGAGCGCGGCCGCGTGTTCATCGAGCGGGCCCTCAAGCATGGCGAGGGTGGTCCGATCACCCTGCTCGTCTTCACGGTGATCTCGGTGCTCGGCGGAGGCCCCTGGTGGGGTGGAGGCGCAAGCGGCTTGCGGATTGCGGGCTACGTCGCCATCGCGGCCCTCATCTGGTGGTTCCTCACCCGGACCGAGACCGGCAGTGGGCTCATGGCCAAGAAGCCCTGGACTGCGCCAGTCGGCCAGGATCCGGCCGATGCTGGCACGTACGTCGGGTCCGATCCCGGCGCGACCATGTCACCCGGCAATGCCGCTGCTGCCGCGGGAGCAGGCCCGGCGCATCCGGCTGCTACTTTCGCCCCCGCGCCGATCCGGGTGCGGACTCGAAGCATCGGCTTCGCCGGTGGACTTCTCACCCTCGGGCTTGCCATCGTCGCGGGCGCCGTCACCTTCTCGCTCGCATCAGCGGGTGACTGGAGAGGCAACCACACGGCTGTCGCCGTGGCGGCCGGGCTCGGCGTCCTCGGCTTGGCCCTCGTCGTGGCCGGCCTCGCCGGTCGGCGGTCCGGCTGGGTCAACTGGCTGGCCTGGCTCGGCATCTGGGCCGTCATCTTCACATCGGCAGTCCCCGCCGGTTTGACGCAGCCTTGGTCCGTCGGCGACCGGGCCCACACCGTGACGTCGCTCGCCGACACCAATCACTACCAACTCGGTCTGGGCCAGTTGACCGTCGACCTCAGCGGGGCCGAGCTCGACAGGACCGACGGCGTGGACCACGTCACCGCCTCTCTCGGCGTGGGCGACCTCGTCGTCATCGTGCCCGCCTCGACGAAGGTCACCGTCAACGCGGACGGCCGCCTCGGCGAGCTCGTCGCCACGGGGAGTAGCCAGGGCACCGCGGGGGCCCAGGTCAATCGCGACGGGGCCGGGTGGAGCGAGACCTTGACCTTCGGGCCCCGCACCGGACCCGACGAGCTCGTCGTCGACGCCGAGGTCGGCGTCGGCCAGATCACGGTCAAGACGGGAGCCACCCCATGAGCAATGAGCACAACACGAGCAACCAACACGACCACCCCAGCGAGCACAGCCGCCACAGCGAGGACCCGACGATGAACGTGAGAGCCACAAGCGACCCGACGAGACCCTTCCGCGTAGAGCCGGCCGCACCGGTGCCGGATGACGCGGTGAGCCCCGACGTGCCACAGGCCGAATCCCTGCCACAGCAGGAACGCGCGGACGTCACGCCGAGCGGACCCACACATCCGGCGCCCGCGAGCTGGCAGGGCGGTCCGGCGCTGGTGACGGTCCGCAAAGGCCCCCGGCCCGCGACGATCCTGCTCGGCCTGCTGAGCATCCTCGTCGCAGCCTTCGCTTTCGTGCACAACCTCACCGACGCGCGCATCGACG
>JAKDLQ010000109.1 GCA_030452775.1 Micrococcales bacterium
ATGGCCGTGCACATGACCGCCCACGCGATGCCGACGGAGTAGAAGACGGTGGGGGACATCAGCGTGAGGCCGACACCGAAGAGGAACGGGCCGAAGGCGGCGATCGCGGCCGTCCAGCCGATCACGCCCCCGGCTTGCCGGCGTTCGAAGATCATCGGCATCTGCTTGAAGGTCGACGCGTTGCCGATCCCCGTGAACAAGAAGATGAGCAGCATCCCCCAGAAGAACCGGCTGAAGCCGGAGTCCAGCGTCGCCGCCGAGCTCGCATCGGGGCTCAGCGCCGGGATGGTGAAGATGATCGACGCGATGAGCCCGAGGCCCGACACGAGTGACCACTTCGCGCCGCCCATCCGGTCGGTCAACGGGGAGAACACCACTCGTGCTCCGGCGCCGACGAGCGGGCCGTAGAAGACGTACTTGACGACGTCGGGCACCGCGTAGCCGTCGACGAGGAGGGTCGCGCTCGCCCCGGCTCCCGAGACGATGTCGGGGTTGCCGATGCCGTAGAGGTTGGCCATGAGCAGGCCGAACTGCGCGGACAGGCCGGAGAAGGTGCCGAACGTCATGATGTAGATGAGCGTCATCCACCAGGTGTCCTGGTTCTTGAAGATGTCGAACTGCTGGCGGATGTTGGCCTTGACGGGCACGGACTTGAGCATCTGCCAGGCGATCGCGGCCACGATGAGCATCAGTGGGATCCAGACGAACGCGGCGTTCTGGTACCAGACCTCCTGGGTCTCCGTCCCGACGAAGGCGATGTGCTGCGAGCTGCCGATGAAGCCGAGGAAGCCGAGGCCGATGAGCCAGGGCGTGAGCAGCTGGACGAGCGAGACGCCGAAGTTGCCGATGCCGGCCTGCAGGCCGAGCGCCGTGCCCTGCATCCGCCTCGGGAAGAAGTACGAGGTGGACGGCATGAAGCCGGAGAAGGCGCCGCCCCCGATACCGGAGAGGAAGGCCAAGGTCAGCAGCTCCCAGTACGGCGCGGTGGGGCTCATGACGCGCACGCCCCAGCCGAGGGTCGGAGCGACGAGCAGCAACGTCGTCAGGGCGACCATCTTGCGGGTGCCCATGATGGGCGGCAGCACCATCCAGACGATCCGCAACAGCCCGGCGGCCAGGCCCGGGATCGAGGCGAGCCAGTACAGCTGCGACTGGGTGAAGGAGTAGCCGAGCGGGTTGAGCTTCGGCACGATCGCGCTGGGCAGGAACCACGTGACGAAGCACATCGTGAGGCTGAAGGTCGTGATCCAGAGGGTCTTCCAGGCAAGCGCCTTGTCCCAGGTCTCCTCGTTCTCCGGATCCCAGGATTCGAGCCACTCGCCGGTGGCTGGTGCGGCGGGCTGGGTGCTCATGCGTTGGCCTCGGCTTCATCTCGTGCGTCCGGTTCGGGCGCGGCGCGGTGGGCTTGGTCGGTCGGTTCGACTGGGGCGGGCGGCTCTACGTGGTCGGGTTCCTCGAAGTGGTCCCAGAGTTCGGGAGAAGTGCGGTGGAGCGGGTGCACCACGATCCGGAGCATCCAGATCGCGCAGCGGCCGTGAGCGAGAAGATGACGAAGAATGTACTCGACGGGAAGCGGGACGAGAAGCGCCGCGTAGGCGAACGCCGCGGTGCAGGAGATGGGGTGAAGGCGATGGGCGACATGACCAGCACACGAGTGCCGCCCGAGCGACTATCCATGCCTCGTTCGATCCTCCTATTGAAAGGAGAGAGCCCCCTTCAAATCCCGACAAGGAAAGGGTACCGTCCGTCGAGGTCGCGTCGGCACCCACGCACTTTCTCGCACTTTCTCGGTGCGAGAGGCCTGCGACAGAGGCCAGAAAGACGCGGGTCGCCTCGTCGAACATCACACCCTGTCGATGTCGTTGCCCTCCCCTCTCGACGGCCGGATTCTCCCGTGATCAAAGGCTTTGTGGCGGGAGGAGGAGGGCCCAGTTGCGCACGCTCCCTCCACGCTCCACAGTCACCGCAGCGCGAGGTGGCCGGGCGGTCGCCCTCTGCTCGAAAGCGTGATTAGATGAATGAGAGCATTCCTCTAAATTAGGCCAAATGGGTGTGACGTAATTGCATTGCGCAAGTCCAGGGAGGATCGATGGAGCACGGCGACGAGACCGCGGTGGGCCTGCTCAGTTCACCCGTGCGCCGGACCATCGTCGATACGCTTGCGAACCTCCCGGCCCACACCGATCTGGGCGACCGGCGCCAGGTATCTGCCGATGGACTGAGCGCCGGCGACCTCGCCGAGCACCTCGGTCTCCATGTGACGACGGTGCGATTCCATCTCGACCAGCTCGTCGCTGCCGGGCTGCTGCGCTCGCACTTCCGGAAAGGGGAGGGCGTCGGCCGGCCCCGCAAGCTCTATACCCTCGAGACGGGATCCCTCGACTCGGTCTCCCAAACACACTCCTACCAGCTGCTCTCGGAGCTGCTCGTCGATGCCTTCGGCGTGGGCGAGAGCGGGCGGGCCATCACTCCCGAGGAGGCCGGCGAACGCTGGGGCCGCCGTCGGGTCGCCGAGGAGGGTCTGAGCGCGGCCGAGGTCGCCCCCGCCCGGTCGGCCGGGCAGTGGCTCGGCAAGATCGGCCACATGGTCGACATGCTCGGAGACTGGGGCTACACCCCCGAGGTCTCGACGACCAACGCCGGACGGACGGCCCGTGTCTCGCTCTACGAGTGCCCCTTCATCGCCCTGGCCCACCAGAACACCTCGGTCGTCTGCGGAATCCACCGCGGTCTGATGCGCGGCGTCCTCGAGTCCCTCGGCGAGGAGTCCACCGACATCGGGCTCACGCCCTTCGTCGGACCCAGCCTCTGTGTCGCGGCGCTCACCGCGACCGCCCCCTTCGCTACTCCGGCCGCCTCACCTGCTCGGGCTGCCTCGCCCGCTCATCCCGCCCCGGCTTCTCGCCCGTCCCTGCCTGACAAGGAGATCTCCTGATGAACCCCGCGACGACCGATCACGCGCCTGCCGGGCTCGACGGCCCGCTGAGCGAGGCCCTTGTCGGCACCCGGCACTTCTTCACCCGGGCCGAGGTCTCGGAGGACAAGCGCAGCATGGAGGCCAAGGGCGGCCGCTCGGGCGACTCGTTCTACCGGGACCGGTGGAGCCACGACAAGGTGGTCCGCTCGACCCACGGCGTCAACTGCACCGGGTCGTGCTCGTGGAAGGTCTACGTCAAGGATGGGATCATCACGTGGGAGGCCCAGCAGACCGACTACCCCTCGGTCGGGCCCGACTCCCCCGAGTACGAGCCGCGCGGCTGCCCTCGCGGTGCCGCCTTCTCCTGGTACACCTACTCCCCCACCCGGGTCCGCTACCCGTACGTCCGCGGCGTCCTCCTCGAGATGTTCCGGGAGGCCAAGGCCCGCCTCGGTGACCCGGTCGAGGCCTGGCGCGAGATCACGAACGATCCAGGCAAGGCCAAGCGCTACAAGTCCGCCCGGGGCAAGGGCGGGCTGGTCCGCGCGACGTGGGACGAGGCCGCCGAGCTCGTCGCGGCCGCCTATGTCTCGACGATCAAGCAGTGGGGCCCGGACCGTATCGCCGGCTTCTCCCCGATCCCGGCGATGTCGATGGTCAGCCACGCGTCCGGCTCGCGGTTCACCGAGCTCGTCGGCGGCACGATGCTCTCCTTCTACGACTGGTATGCCGATCTGCCCGTCGCCTCGCCGCAGATCTGGGGCGATCAGACCGACGTGCCCGAGTCCGGCGACTGGTGGGACGCCGCCTACCTGATGATGTGGGGCTCCAACGTCCCGGTGACCCGGACCCCCGACGCTCACTGGATGGTCGAGGCGCGCTATCGGGGCCAGAAGGTCGTCGTCGTCGCACCCGACTACGCCGACAACGTCAAGTTCGCGGACGAGTGGCTCGCCGCCGCCCCGGGCACCGACGGCGCCCTCGCCATGGCGATGGGCCACGTCGTGCTCAAGGAGTTCTTCGTCGACCAGCAGGTGCCCTTCTTCGATAAGTACTGCCGCCAGTACACCGACCTGCCTCACCTCATCGTCCTCGACCAGGTCGACAGGGAGGGGTATGCCGCTCACGCGGGCGCCGCTGCGACGGTGACCTACCGGCCCGGCAAGTTCCTCACCGCGGCCGACCTGACCGGCCCGGAGCACGACTCTGTGCGAGCCGCCGAGAACGCCGCCTTCCGCACGGTCGTCGTCGACGAGGTGACCGGAGAGCTCGTCTGCCCGCCTGGCTCGCTCGCCGACCGGTTCGGTGACGACGGCGTCGGCAAGTGGAACCTCGACCTCGGTGACACGGTCCCGGCGCTGTCGCTGCACGGCACGAGCGAGGAGGCGGTGCTCGTCGAGCTCCCCCGTTTCGACGAGGGCGATCCCAGCCTCGCGACCCGCGGCGTCCCGGTGCGCCGCGTGGGCGATCAGCTCGTCACGACCGTGCTGGATCTCATGCTCGCCCACTACGGGATCGGGCGCGACGGCCTGCCCGGCGCGTGGGCGAGCGGCTATGACGACGTCGAGGCCCCCTACACCCCCGCCTGGCAGGAGCCGATCACCTCGGTCCCGGCCGAGGCGGTCGCCCGGATCGCCCGGGAGTTCGCCCAGAACGCCGTCGACACCCAGGGCCGTTCGATGATCATCGTCGGCGCCGGGGCCAATCACTGGTTCCACTCCGACGAGATCTACCGGGCGATGCTCGTGCTGACGACGATCACCGGCTGCCAGGGTCGCAACGGCGGCGGCTGGGCCCACTACGTCGGTCAGGAGAAGGCGCGTCCGATCACCGGCTGGGCGCACGTGGCGATGGCCCTGGACTGGGTCCGGCCACCACGCCAGATGATCCAGACCGCCTACTGGTATATGCACACGGACCAGTTCCGCTACGACCACTACCCGGTCGACACCTTGTCCGCCGCGACCGGCTCGGGCCGTTTCGAGGGGATGTCGACCGCCGACACCCTCGCCCTGTCGGCGAGGCTCGGCTGGATGCCGAGCTTCCCTAGCCTCAGCCGCAGCTCGATCCAGGTCTGTGCCGATGCCGAGGCCGCCGGCCAGCCGGTGCCGGACTATGTCATCGAGCAGCTGAAGTCCGGTGGTCTGCGCTTCGCCGTCGAGGACCCGGATGCTCCGGAGAACTTCCCCCGCATCCTCACCCAGTGGCGCGCCAACATCTTCGGTAGCTCGGCGAAGGGCAACGAGTACTTCCTGCGCCACCTGCTCGGGACCGACAGCAGCGTCAGCGCCACCGACGCCCCCGAGCACCTGCGACCGCGGGACATCGTCTGGCACGACACGGCGCCCGAGGGCAAGCTCGACCTGCTCTGCACGCTCGACTTCCGCATGACGAGCTCGACGATCTTCTCCGATGTCGTCCTCCCGGCGGCGACGTGGTACGAGAAGCACGACATCAACACGACCGACATGCATCCCTTCATCCACTCGTTCAACCCGGCGATCAACCCGCCCTGGCAGACCAAGACGGACTGGGAGATCTTCCAGGTCATCGCCGAGAAGTTCTCCGCCTTGGGCGCCACCCACCTCGGCGTGGTCAAGGACCTCGTCGTGGCACCGCTGCTGCACGACACGCCGGATGCGATGGCGACGCCGCACGGCAAGGTCCTGGACTGGAAGGCCGGCGAGTGCGAGCCGCTCCCCGGCAAGACGATGCCCAAGCTCGTCGTCGTGGAGCGCGACTACGGCGCTATCCACGACAAGATGATCTCCCTCGGGCCGGTCCTCGACAAGCTCGGCACCGCGACGAAGGGGGTCACCTACGACGTGACCCGTGAGATCCAGTACCTCAAGGGCAAGAACGGCGTCCTGCACGGCGGCGTCAAGGAAGACCGGCCCAGCCTCGTCACCGGTATCCAGGCGGCCGAGACGATCATGGCCCTGTCGGGCACGACCAACGGCAACCTCGCGACGCAGGGCTTCAAGACCCTCGAGAAGCGCACCGGCCATGTGATGCACGATCTCGCGGCCGAGCACGAGGGCAAGATGATCACCTTCGCCGACACCCAGGCCGCTCCGGTCCCCGTCATCACCAGCCCCGAGTGGTCCGGCTCCGAGACCGGCGGGCGACGCTACAGTCCCTTCACCATCAACGTCGAGCGGCTCAAGCCGTGGCACACCCTGACCGGGCGGCAGTCCTTCTACCTCGACCACGACTGGATGCTCGAGATCGGGGAGGCCATGCCGGTCTACCGCCCGCCGCTCAACATGACCGACCTCTTCGGGGAGGAGCCGATCGGGGCGGTCACCGAGCTCGGCGTCTCGGTACGCTACCTGACCCCCCACAACAAGTGGTCGATCCACTCGGAGTACCAGGACAACCTCTTCATGCTGTCGCTGGCCCGGGGCGGTCAGGCGATCTGGATGTCCGACATCGACGCCGCCAAGATCGGGGTCAAGGACAACGACTGGATCGAGGCGGTCAACCGCAACGGCGTCGTCGCGGCCCGAGCCATCGTCAGCCACCGCATGCCCGAGGGCACCGTCTACATGCACCATGCCCAGGACCGGCTCATCGACGTGCCCCGCACCGAGACCAACAGCCGCCGAGGCGGCATCCACAACTCCCTCACCAGGATCCTCATGAAACCCAGCCACGTCATCGGCGGCTACGCCCAACTGTCCTTCGCGTTCAACTACCTCGGCCCGACGGGCAACCAGCGCGACGAGGTCACGATGATCCGCCGGCGCGCCGTGCCGGTCGAGTACTGAGGAGGTGGCGCCGTGAAGATCATGGCCCAGATGGCGATGGTGATGAACCTCGACAAGTGCATCGGGTGTCACACCTGCTCGGTGACGTGCAAGCAGGCGTGGACCAACCGCGCCGGCATGGAGTACGTCTGGTTCAACAACGTCGAGACGCGGCCCGGTCTCGGCTACCCGCGCACCTACGAGGACCAGGACGTGTGGGAGGGCGGCTGGACCCGCAAGCCCAACGGCCGGCTCACTCTGCGATCCGGCAGCCGGTGGAAGAAGCTCGCGACGATCTTCTCCAACCCCAAGCTGCCCTCCATCGACGACTACTACGAGCCGTGGACCTACGACTACGCCACCCTGCTCCGTTCTCCGGCACAGGAGCACTTCCCGGTGGCCCGGCCGATCTCGCTCATCAGCGGCAAGCGCATGAACATCACGTGGTCCGCCAACTGGGACGACAACCTCGGTGGCAGCCAGGAGCATGCCAAGCGCGACGTCATGCTGCGCGGCATCGAGGACAAGGTCAGGTTCGAGTTCGAACAGACCTTCATGTTCTACCTGCCTCGGATCTGCGAGCACTGCCTCAACCCGAGCTGCGCCGCGAGTTGCCCGAGCGGGGCTATCTACAAGCGCAGCGAGGACGGCATCGTCCTCGTCGACCAGGACAAGTGCCGCGGCTGGCGGATGTGCGTCTCCGGCTGCCCCTACAAGAAGGTCTACTTCAACCACAAGACCGGCAAGGCCGAGAAGTGCACCTTCTGCTACCCGCGGGTCGAGGTCGGCATACCGACGGTCTGCGCCGAGACCTGTGTCGGGCGGCTGCGCTACATCGGGCTCATGCTCTATGACGCCGACAAGGTGCTCGAGGCGGCCTCGGTCGAGGACGACCACGCCCTCTACGAGGCTCAGTGCGATGTCTTCCTCGACCCGAACGACCCCGCGGTCGCCCGGGACGCCGAGCTCGCCGGCATTCCGATCGACTGGATCGAGGCAGCCAAGAAGTCTCCGGTGCGCCGCCTCATCCAGGACTACAAGGTCGCGCTGCCGCTGCACCCGGAGTACCGCACCATGCCGATGGTCTGGTATGTGCCGC
>JAKDLQ010000110.1 GCA_030452775.1 Micrococcales bacterium
GCGATGGTCGATGGAGTACCTCTACGACGTCCACCCCGGCGAGACGATGTTCACCGCGAGCGACGTCGGCTGGGTCGTCGGCCACTCCTATATCGTCTACGGGCCGCTGCTGGCCGGCGCGACCACCGTCCTCTACGAGGGCAAACCGATCGGCACGCCCGATGCGGGCGCCTTCTGGCGGGTCGTCGCCGAGTACGACGCGGTCGCCCTCTTCACCGCGCCGACGGCCTTCCGGGCGATCAAGAAGGAGGACTCGTCGGCGTCGCTGCTGGCGAACTACGACCTGTCGGCGTTCCGCACGCTCTATCTCGCCGGCGAGCGGCTCGACCCGGACACCTACCAGTGGGCCTCGGAGGCGCTCGGCGTGCCGGTCATCGACAACTGGTGGCAGACCGAGACGGGGTGGCCGATCGCTTGCAACCCCAAGGGGATCGAGCTGCTCCCCATCAAGGCAGGATCGCCGACCGTGGCTGTTCCGGGCTACGACGTGCGCGTCCTCGACGCGATGGGCGAACCGGTCGAGCCAGGTGTCGAGGGGGCAATCTGCATCAAGCTGCCGATGCCCCCCGGCACGTTGCCGACCCTGTGGCACGACGACGAGCGCTACATCTCCTCGTACCTGTCGGCGTATCCGGGCTACTACCTCACCGGCGACGGCGGGTACCTGGACGAGGACGGGTACCTCTTCGTCATGGGCCGCACCGATGACGTGCTCAACGTCGCCGGGCACCGATTGTCGACCGGCGCCATCGAGGCCGCGCTCGCGGGCCACGAGGCGGTCGCGGAGTGTGCGGTGATCGGGGTCAAGGATGCTCTCAAGGGCCAGGTTCCCAGGGCGCTCGTGGTCCTCAAGTCCGGCATGGACGGGGAGGCGCATGCGGAGCGGATCCGCAAGGAGCTCGTGGCTCGGGTGCGCTCCGAGGTGGGCGCCGTCGCCGCCTTGCGCCAGGTCGATATCGTCGCCGGGCTGCCCAAGACGCGGTCGGGCAAGATTCTGCGCAAGACGATGCGCGAGATCGCCGACGGTGGCACTCCGACCGTGCCGGCCACCATCGAAGACCGCGGCGTGCTCGACTCGCTCGGCGACCTCCTGCGCGGCGCCTGAGGCCTGAGCCTCCCGCCACCACGCCGGCTCCGAAGGCGATTCGAGGTAATCGCTCGCGCTCGGTCGCGACGCTTTACCTCGAACCAGCGGCTCCGCAGGGGTTTGCGATCAAACGGTGGGTATCGGCGCGAAGGGATGGCACGCTGAGGGCATGAAGAGCACCATGCAATCGACTCCCCTGCTGATCTCATCCCTTCTGCGCTACGGGACGACCGTTCATGGCGAGAGCGAGGTCGTCACCTGGGCGGCGGACGAGCCGCGGCGCACGACCTACCGCGATCTCGGCCGCCAGGCCGCCCAACTCGCCCATGCGCTGCGCCGTCTCGGGATCGATGGCGACCAGCGCGTCGGGACCTTCATGTGGAACAACGCCGAACACCTCATGGCCTATCTCGCGGTCCCGTCGATGGGCGCGGTGCTGCACGCGCTCAACATCCGCCTCTTCCCCCAGCAGCTCATCTACGTGGCGCAGCATGGAGGCAGCGAGATCGTCATCGTCGACAACAGCCTGGCGGGTCCCTTCGGCCAACTGCTCGCGCACCTGCCCGCTGTGCGGCACGTCATCGTCAACGGCCCGGTGGACGACGCGACCCGCGCGGCGCTGGAGGCACCGGATCACGTCGAGGGGGTCCACGATTTCGCCGGTCTCATCGCCGGCGAGCCGATCGACTACGACTGGCCCGAGGACATCGACGAGCAGGATGCCGCATCGATGTGCTACACCTCGGGCACGACGGGCAACCCCAAGGGCGTCGCCTACTCACACCGGAGCAACTACCTGCACTCGATGGGCGTCGCCGCGACACTCGCGATGACGCCGGCTGATCGACTCCTCATCGTCGTGCCGCTCTTCCACGCCAACGCCTGGGGTTTCCCGTATGCGGCGATGGTGACCGGCTCGACGCTGGTCATGCCCGATCGCTACCTCCAGGCGGAGCCGCTGTCGGCCATGCTGGTGAAGGAGAAGGTCACCGGCGGGGCCGGAGTCCCGACGATCTGGAACGACCTGCTCCACTACCTCGACACCCACGACGTCGATGTCTCCTTGGTGCGGACGCTCATGGTCGGCGGGTCGGCGGCCCCACCCGCGCTCATGCGAGCCTTCCATGACAATCACGACATCGAGATCATTCACGGCTGGGGGATGACCGAGACGTCTCCGGTTGGATCTCTTGCCATCCCTCCGCCCCGCGTCGAGGTCGACTCCGAGGAGTACTGGACCTACAAGGCGAGCCAGGGCCGGCTGCTGTGTGGGGTCGAGGGACGCATCGTCGCCCCCGATGGCAGCGTGGCGCCCTCCGACGGCGAGTCCGTCGGCGAGCTCGAGGTCCGGGGCCCGTGGATCACCGCCTCGTACTACTCCAACGGCACCGAGTCGGACGCCGAGATCGGGGAGATGGCGGCCAAGTTCGATGACGGCTGGTTGCGCACCGGGGATGTGGGGAAGCTCTCCGCTGACGGCTTCATCACTCTCACCGACCGAGCCAAGGACGTCATCAAGTCCGGCGGCGAGTGGATCAGCTCCGTCGAGCTGGAGAACGCGATCATGGGGCATCCGGAGGTCCTTGAGGCCAGCGTCATCGGGGTCGCGGACGACAAGTGGGGCGAGCGCCCACTCGCCTCGGTCGTCTTGCGGCCGGAGACCGCAACGACCGTCGCCGACCTCAGCGACTTCCTCGAGGGCAAGTTCGCTCGATGGCAGGTGCCGGACCGATGGGCCGTCATCGACGAGGTGCCCAAGACGAGCGTCGGCAAGTTCGACAAGAAGGTGCTGCGCGCCCGGTACGCCGAGGGAGAGCTCGAGGTCGTCAAGACCTGACGACGCTCGGGCGTGAGGCGCCGACCCCTCAAGCGGGCCTCGGCGGCACACGGACGCTGCCGTATGCCGCCGAGCCCGCCTCACGCGCTGCGATCGCTGGCGGGGTGGCTGGCTCAGAGGTAGTTCTCTGCCTCGGTGAGGACCCCGCGCAGCCGGGACTCGATGTCATCGAACTCGGCCTGGCCCATGATCAGCGGCGGTGCGAGCTGGATGACCGGGTCGCCGCGGTCATCGGCCCGGCAGTAGATGCCGGCAGCGAAGAGCGCCTTGGACAGGAAGCCACGCAGCAGCCGCTCCGACTCGGCCTCGTTGAAGGTCTCACGCGTGGTCTTGTCCTTGACCAGTTCGATGCCGTAGAAGTAGCCGGCGCCGCGGACATCGCCGACGAGTGGCAGGTCGAGCAGCTTCTCCAGGGTGGCACGGAAGGCCGGCGCGTTCTCCTTGACCCGGTCGCCCAGGCGCTCCCGCTCGAAGATGTCGAGATTGGTCATCGCGACTGCCGCCGCGACCGGGTGTCCGCCGAAGGTGAAGCCGTGCGTGAAAGCGGTCGTCCCGTGCCGGAACGGTTCGAAGAGGCGGTCGCTCGCGATCATCGCTCCCATCGGGGCGTAGCCGCTCGTGATCCCCTTGGCGCAGGTGATCATGTCGGGGACATAGCCGAAGTCGTCGCAGGCGAACATCGAGCCGATGCGGCCGAAGGCGCAGATGACCTCGTCGGACACGAGCAGCACGTCGTACTCGTCGCATATCTCACGGACCCGCTCGAAGTAGCCGGCCGGCGGCGGGAAGCAGCCGCCGGAGTTCTGCACCGGCTCGAGGAAGACGGCGGCCACCGTGTCGGGACCCTCGAACTCGATCGCCTCTGCGATGCGGTCTGCGGCCCAGCGGCCGAAGGCCTTCTCGTCCTCGCGCAGGTGCTCAGGGGCGCGGTACAGGTTGGTGTTGGGGACCTTGTGCGTCCCTGGCACGAGCGGCTCGAACATCGCCTTGGCATCGGGGATGCCCGTGATGGACAGGGCGCCCTGGGGGGTGCCGTGGTAGGCCACGCTGCGCGAGATGACCTTGTGCTTCGTCGGCTTGCCGGTCAGCTTGAAGTACTGCTTGGCGAGCTTCCACGCGGTCTCGACGGACTCGCCGCCGCCCGAGGTGAAGAAGACGCGGTTGAGGTCTCCCGGCGCATGGCCGGCCAGACGCTCCGCCAGCTCGATGGCCCTCGGGTGCGCGTAGGACCAGAGCGGGAAGAAGGCCAGCTCCCTGGACTGCTTGGCAGCCGCCTGGGCGAGCTCCTCGCGGCCGTGCCCGACCTGGACGACGAACAGGCCCGCGAGGCCGTCGATGTACTCGTTGCCCTGGTCGTCCCAGATCTTCCACCCGTCACCTCTGGTGATGATGGGGATCTGCTGACCGAGTCCTCCGTCGGCGGGGCTCTCGAAGACCGAGTGTCGGGTGAAGTGCCCCCACAGGTGATCGCGTGCGGCGTCCGCGTAGAGGGTACCGGCGGGCGTGCGCGTCTTGGCGGTGGTGTCTTGAGTCGAGACGTTTTGAGCTGTCGTGGTCATCGTGTTCCCCAGTTGTAGAGTTGTTTGTTGAGTTTGAGATAGACGAACGTCTCGGTGGCCGTGACGCCCGCAAGGTTGCGTATCCGGGTGCTGAGCAGATCCAGCAGGTGAGCGTCGTCCTCACAGACGACCTCGGCGATGATGTCGAAACTGCCGGCCGTCGTCACGACGTAGGCGACCTCCGACATGTCGGTCAGGGCGTCGGCGACCGGCGTCATGTCACCCGCGACGCGCAAGCCGATCATGGCCTGACGCTGGAAACCGAGCTGGAGCGGGTCGGTGACCGCGACGATCTGCATGACGCCGGCATCGAGAAGGCGCTGCACCCGCTGGCGCACCGCGGCCTCGGACAGTTCGACCTCGACCGCGATCGACGCGTAGGACCTGCGGCCGTCTCGCTGCAGCGCCTCGATGATGTGCTTGGACACCTCGTCGAGATTGACCCCGGCTTTGGGGGGCGTGCTGGGCTTGCTGGTCTTGGTCGCGTCGCCGAGGGGGATCGAGGTCCTATCGGCCGCCGCTCCATTCGTACCCACATCCAGCATGCTAACGACTGGATCAGGACATCACAAGTCCACTGACGACTGATTCCGAATCATACTCTTTGTTTCGCTTCTGTTTCAGGATGTCCTGTCGAGCGGATCAGGTCGCGCACGCGTCCGTAGCCGGCGGGGGCTAAGGTCGGACCCATGGCGACAGTGACGCAGAAGTCGGTGATCGAGTCGGTGCCCAAGGGCCTGTTCATCGGGGGGGAGTGGCGCGATGGCAGCGACGGGGAGATGATCGCGGTCGACGACCCGGCCACCGGCAGGGTCCTCACCGATGTCGCGGTCGCCTCCGTCGCGGATGGTGCGGCTGCGCTGGATGCCGCTGTGGCCGCCCAGACGGACTGGGCACGCACGCCGCCGCGCGACCGTGCGGAGCTGCTCCGAGCGGCATTCGAGCAGCTCACCGCCCGGGCCGACGAGTTCGCGATGCTCATGACGCTCGAGATGGGCAAGACGCTCGCAGAGTCGCGCGGCGAGGTCACGTACGGTGCCGAGTTCTTCCGGTGGTTCTCCGAGGAGACGGTGCGGGTGAGTGGGCGCTGGTCGAGCGCTCCCAACGGTGCGACCCGGCTGATGACGATGAAGCAGCCGGTCGGCCCGACCCTGATGATCACGCCGTGGAACTTCCCCCTCGCGATGGGGACCCGCAAGATCGGTCCGGCCATTGCCGCCGGCTGCACCATGATCGTCAAGCCCGCGAGCCAGACGCCGCTGACGATGCTCGCCCTCGCCGACCTGCTGCGCGATGTGGGCGTGCCCGCAGGGGTGCTCAACGTCATCGCCACGGGCCGCGGACGGACCGGTGCGGTGATGGAGCCGCTCATCCGCGACCCGCGCCTGCGCAAGCTGACCTTCACCGGATCGACCCCGGTCGGTCGCCGGCTCATGGAGCAGGCCTCGCAGCAGATCCTGCGCGTCTCCATGGAGCTGGGTGGCAACGCGCCCTTCCTCGTCTTCGAGGACGCCGATATCGACCGGGCCATCGAGGGCGCGATGCTCGCCAAGATGCGCAACATCGGGGAGGCGTGCACGGCCGCCAACCGCTTCTACGTCCACGAGTCCGTCGCCGAGGAGTTCTCGGCCGGGCTCGCCAAGCGAATGGGGGCGCTGGTTCTTGGCAAGGGCACCAAGAAGGGCGTCGACGTCGGTCCGCTCGTCGACGAACCGGCCCGCGACAAGGTGACGGCTCTGGTCGATGACGCCGTCACCAAGGGCGCCCGGGTCCTCGTGGGCGGGTCTGCTCCCGCGGGGCCGGGCTGGTTCTACGAGCCCACCGTCCTCGCCGACGTCCCGAGCAGCGCCGACATGGCTCGTGAGGAGATCTTCGGCCCCGTCGCTCCGGTGACGACCTTCCGGACCGACGCCGAGGCGATCCGGCTCGCCAACGACACCGAGTACGGCCTCGTCTCCTACGTGTTCACCCGAGACCTGACGCGGGCCATCACGATGAGCGAGGCCCTCGAGTACGGCATGGTCGGTGTCAACCAGGGCATCGTGTCCAATCCGGCCGCGCCGTTCGGTGGCGTCAAGGCCTCCGGCGTCGGGCGCGAGGGCGGCTTCGAGGGCATCGAGGAGTATCTCGAGACCAAGTACGTCGGGATCGCCCTCTGACCGCAACCCTGACCGGTGCTGGACGCGACAGCCCAGCTCGGCCGACCCACGGAGCACGCGCCATGAGCGACATCAACCGATCTACGCGACCTCGACGGGTCATCCTGCTCGGCTCGACCGGCTCGATCGGCACCCAGGCCATCGACCTCGTCCGCCGTAACCCGCACCGGTTCGAGGTCGTGGGCCTCTCTGCGGGGTCCAATCTCGCGCTCATCGCGGAGCAGGCCGTGGCGCTCCGGGTCCCGGTCGTGGCCGTGGCCTCGGCTACCGAGGACGAGCTCGCCGCGGCGATCGCGGGCGCGGCAGACGAAGCCGGCCCGGCGGCATACGACCCCGAGCTGCTGACCGGCCCGGATGCGAGCACGGCGCTCGCTGCCCGGGCGGGCGACGTCGTCGTCAACGGCATCACCGGCGCGATCGGCCTGGCGCCGACGCTCGCGGCGCTGTATGCCGGCACGACCCTCGCCCTGGCCAACAAGGAGTCGCTCATCATCGGCGGCCCGCTCGTCAAGGCGCTCGCCGCCGCCGGACAGATCGTGCCGGTCGACAGCGAGCACTCGGCGATCGCCCAGTGCCTGCGCGGTGGGCGAGCCGACGAGGTGCGCCGGCTCATCGTCACCGCGAGCGGCGGGCCGTTCCGCGGCCGGAGCCGCGCCGAGCTCGCTGACGTGACACCGGAGCAGGCGCTGGCGCATCCGAACTTCTCGATGGGCCGCGTCATCACGACGAACTCCGCCACCCTCGTCAACAAGGGGCTCGAGGTGATCGAGGCGCATCTGCTTTTCGACATCCCGTTCGCGGCGATCGACGTCGTCGTGCACCCGCAGCAGATGATCCACTCGATGGTCGAGTTCGTCGACGGCTCGACCATCGCGCAGGCCGGACCGCCGCGGATGCTCGTGCCGATCGCGCTCGGCATGACCTGGCCGGAGCGGATCGAGGGCGCGGATGCCCCGGTCGACTGGACCAGGGC
>JAKDLQ010000111.1 GCA_030452775.1 Micrococcales bacterium
ATGGCGAGGCCACTCGAGTCGAGGGGGTGTGGACGACGGGGCCACTCGAGTCGAGGGGGTGTGGATGGCGGGGTCAGTCGGTCAGTGGCGCAGGTCGACGCCGAGCCCGGCATAGATCCGCTTGAGGCGGTCGAAGAGGTCGAGCGGGTGGTGGTGGCGTCGCACCCAATCCCGGGCGCGCTCCGTGCGTTCGCGTACCGCGCGGTCATCGGGTCCGGCCGCCACGATCGCCTCGGCATGCTCGACGATGGACGCATCGAGCGTGTTCCACACCGGGACGCACTCCCCGTCGAAGTGGCTGGCCGCGCAGCGGGCGATGACCGGCCGCCGGCGCACCATCGCCTCGAGGTCGGTAAGGCCGAGCTCACCGAGGCGAACCTGCCCCACGACGACGTCCGCTCGATCCATGCTCGCGCGCAGATCGGGCGGGGTGAGGAACGGCATGAGCCTCACCCCACGCCGCCGCGCCTCGGGTGCATCGACGCCCCAGTCCAGGCCGAGCACATCCCAATCCGGGTGTCGCGCGGCCAGTTCGCCCGCGGCGTCGAGCAGCTCGGCGGAGCCCTTGGTCGGGTCCCATCGGCTGGCGAAGAAGACCGTCGTCCGTCGCTGCGCGCGAGCCCGCGCCGAGATCTCGGGGACAGGTCCGAAGGCGCCGATCGGCAGCGGTGACGCGAACCATTGAGCGTCCGCTCGTAGGGCGGTGACGGCAGGCAGGATGTCGCGGGTGGCGACCAGCACGGCATCCGCGGACCTGATCGAACGACGCACGACCGGCCCGGTCCAGCGGCCCTGCAGATCCTGGCGCACGTCGGTGCCATGCAGGTGCAGGACCACGGGAACCTTCGCCCCCCAGCCGTAGTAGCCGCTCACGCCATAGTTGATGTGCAGCAGCTCGAGGCGGCCCCGGATGCGCAGCACCCTCGCCAGGTCGCCGGCCCGGTCGGAGAGGACCCGGATGACAGGGCGACCACGCCCCGCCGGCACGTCGCGCAGCACCCAGTCCAGGCCGTCGTTGCGAGCCAGCTGCACCAGGCTCCGGGAGGTGCCCGCGATGTCACCCAGGTGAACGATCACCTCGTGAGAGTATCGAGGGTGCCTGCCCGACCGACACCTCACCCCGACGGGCCTCATCCCGACGAGCCGGACGTCGATGTCGTCATCGCCGTGCACACCGACGCCCGACCGATCGAGCGTGCGGTGGGGTCGGTGCTCGGCAGCGGGCTGGAGCCGCCTCAGATCCGGGTGACGGTCGTCTGCCACAACATCGACGCAGCGTCCATCGCGCGCCGACTGAGGCCGCTGACCGAGGACCCCGCCCTCCGCGACGCGGCCCGCCTCATCGAGCTCCATGACGGGACGCGAAGCCCCGCGGGCCCCTTCAACCACGGGATCGACCACGCCACAGGGCGATTCGTGTCGATCATGGGCAGCGACGACACCGTCGACCTTGGCACGTATGCCGCATGGCTGGCGATCGCCGATGCCCATCGCTCGTCGGCCGTGGTGGCCTCCCTCCGGACGATGACGACCGGCCGGGTCCCCACGCCCGCGGTCCGGCCGGGCCACGCCCTCGACCTCGATCCGATCCGCGATGGGCTCGCCTACCGCACGGCTCCGCTCGGGCTCGTGCGTCGCACCGAGATCGAGCGGCTCGGGCTGCGTCTCACCGAGGGCCTGCCAACAGGCGAGGACCAGGAGTTCTCTGCCCGACTGTGGTTCGGGGGCGGGCGCATCGACTACGCGGCCGACGCCGGCGACTACGTCGTGCACGACGACCAGGACGACCGGGTCACCCTCCTTCGATACGACCTTGCGACCCTCTTTCGCTTCGCAACGCACCTGGTCGAGGGCGACTGGTTCCCGCGCCAGGACGACAAGGTCCGGGCGGTCCTCGTCACCAAGATCCTGCGGGTCCACGTGGTGCCGGCGATCACCGCGCTGGCACGGTCCGGTGGCTGGGACCCGGCCCAGCGGCATACGGCAAAGGGCATCGTCGACACGATCGTGGCGGCCGCCCCCCGCGGCCTCGCCTCCCTCTCCGCGGCGGAACGCGCGGCGATCGACGGCCTCCGTGATCCGACCGCCCCCCTTGCGGAGCTGACGTCTGCCGCAGCGAGGGCCCGCGAGTTCGGCCGCCCCACAAGCCTGCTCACGCGCGACCCACGGCACCTGCTGAGACCGGACGCCCCGATCCGGTGGGTCGCGGCGAGTGCCGTGATGACGGCACGAGACCGGCTCGGGCGGCGAGGTCAGCCGATGACGTCGTCCACGAAGCACCAGCGCCACGCCTCGCCCGGCTCGAACGAGCGCATCACGGGATGACGGGTCTCGTGGAAGTGGGCAGTGGCGTGCCTCCGCGGAGAGGAGTCGCAGCAGCCGACGTGACCGCACTCGAGACACAGGCGCAGGTGCACCCAGCTCGTCGCGTCCTGGAGGCACTCCTCGCAGCCCTCGGGGGTCCGCGGGGTCTGGATCGACGGCGTCTCGGCGAGGTGGACACACGCACCGGCCACCTGTTCGGGCGGCAGGAGGTCCTCCTCGCGCAAGGTCTCGGCTCGCTCGTTGACGCGCTCGAGCATCGCCTCCTCGATGTCGAGCGTGCCGAGCACGTCACGCAGGATCTCGTGGTCGACGTGCCCGGTGTCGCGCAACCGGAGCAGCTCCGCGCGCTCCGCCTCGAGCATGTCGAGGCGCGCCCTGCGGTATGCATCGCTCGGGGTCTCCCGGACGTCCTCGCCGCGGCGCCCGAGCCGCTCCCAGAGCCGGTTGACGCGATCCTCCGACCGGGAGCGCAGCAGCCGCTGGGTTGCCTCGTCGAGGTCGGTGCGCCCCTTGAGCACCCGAAGGCCCGCCTCCGCTGCCGACTGCATCACCGGGGCGGTCTGCAGGGCGGCCTCGCGCGGGTCGGGGCCGCGCACGCCGAGCCGGCGCGCGAGCCGCGGCAGCGTCGTCCCTTGGAGGAGCAGGGTGCCGACGGTGACGAGGACCGCGATGAGGATGAGCACGTCACGGTGCGGTGTGGAAGTCGGCAGCAGGAGGGCGGCGGCGAGCGTGACGACGCCTCGCATGCCCGCCCAGGACAGCACGATCGTGTAGGACCACGGCGCGGGGCGGCCGACACGATGGACGACGAGACGGTAGAGCACGAGCCAGAGCGGACGCAGCAGGAGCACCGCGAGCAGCACCGCCACTGCCGCCACGGCGATCCGGCCGGCGCCGAGCGGGGAGGCGGCGACCCGGTCGATGTCATGGGCGACCTGCAGGCCGATGAGGAGGAAGACCGCGTTCTCGAGGAGGAACTGGATCGAGGTCCAGTTGATGCGCTCGCTCAGCCTCGAAGCCCCGGGCTGCGACCGCGGCGACCGGTGCCCGAGGATGAGACCCGCGGTGACGACCGCGATGACGCCCGAGGCGTCGAGGGCCTCGGCGGGCAGGTAGGCCGCGAAGGGCACCATGAAGGACAAGACGGTGTCGAAGGTCGGGTTGCTCGTGCGCTGACGCACCATCTCGACGATGACCGCGACCGCGATCCCCACCGCGATGCCGCCGAGCAGCGCCCGCAGGAAGTCGAGCGCAATGCTCGCGGCGCTCACCTCGTGGACGGCGAGTGCCGAGCCGAGACCGGCAGCTGCGATAGCCGTGCGCAGCGACACGAGCGCGGTCGCGTCGTTGACGAGCGACTCCCCCTCGAGGATCGACACCAGGCGGCGAGGCAGCCCGATCTGGCGACCGACGGCGGTCGCCGCAACGGCGTCCGGCGGCGCGACGATCGCGCCGAGCGCAAAGGCGACGGCGAAGGGGACCGGCAGCAGCCACCACGACACGAGCGCGACACCGAACGCCGTGAAGAGCACGAGCCCGACGGACAGACTCGCGATGACCGCCCGGTTGCGAGCGAAGTCGATGAGCGAGGTCTGGATCGCAGCGGCGTAGAGCAGCGGCGGCAGGACCCCGAAAAGCACGATCTCCGGGCTCAGGGTGATCTCGGGGATGAACGGCAGGAATGAGCCGATGATCCCGATGAGGATGAGCAGCAAGGGCGCCGGGACACCAGTGCGCACCGACAGGCGAGCGCCGACGAGCACCGTCGCGGCGATCGCGAGCAGCGTCAGCCCGATCGCCACGAGCTCAACGCAGCTCGGGAGCGACGAGTCGCTCGAACAGTTCGATGCCCGAGCGGTCGTGGGCTGCCTCCGCGAAGTACGCGATGACGTAGGTCAACCCACGACGCTCCAGATCCTGTAGCACCTCGATGATCTGCTCCGGCGTCCCGACCGTCGGCTGGGCACGCAGGCCTGACACCGCACGCTCAGCACGGGCCTGCTCGACGCCGCCTTTGCGCAACAGGTCGCCGTAGAAAGCGAGGCGGTCCTCGACATCCTCCTCGGTCTCCCCGATGACGACGTTGACGTCACCGGACCGCACGATCGAGTCGAAGTCGCGGCCGACATCCCGGCAGTGGCTACGCAAGACCTCGCTCTTGTGCGAGAAGGTGTCCGCGTCCTCGAGGAAGTTCGTGTAGTCGGCATACTCCGCGGCTATGCGCAGCGTGACCTTCTCGCCTCCACCGGCTACCCATAGTGGTATGCCGCTGCGCTGGCTCCCCAGCGAGGACGTCCCCTGCAGGGGTCGCGGAGCACAGTGCGCCCCGTCCACCTGGTAGTAGGTACCGGCGAGGGTGGCCGTCCCCGTCGTCCATAGGTCCGGCATGATCGAGACCCCTTCGCGCAGCATCCCCAGCCGCTCGCCGGCCTGCGGAAAGCCGTAGCCGTAGGCGCGCCACTCGTGCTCATACCAGCCGGCGCCGATGCCCATCTCGACGCGCCCTCCGGAGATGATGTCGACGGTGGCCGCGACCTTGGCGAGATAGGCCGGGTTGCGGTAGCCGACGCAGGTGCACATCTGGCCCAGCCGGACCCGGCTCGTCGATGCGGCGAAGCCGGACATGAGCGTCCACGCCTCGTGGGTCGCCTCCTGCAAGGGTTCGGGAACCGTATGGAAATGGTCGTAGACCCAGATCGACTCGAAGACGTTCCCGCCGTCCGCGTGCCTGGCGAGGCTCACCATCGCGTCCCACTGTTGAGAGGGGTCGATGCCCACCAGGTCGAGGCGCCAACCCTGGGGGATGAACATCCCGAATCTCATTCCGTCATCCTGCCACGGTGGCCAACACCTGCTGGCGCACATCGTGTGAGGATGGGTCCATGCGCATCCACCGCAACGATCCGGCCGCCATCCGAGAGCTGCTGACCACCCCGGGCACGTGGGCCGTCGTCGGGCTCTCCGGCAACACCGATCGGACCGCCTACCAGATCGCGCTCTATCTCCAGCGCGAGCTGGGAATGCGCCTCGTTCCGATCCACCCGAGCGCGGCGACGGTGCATGGTGCGCCGGGGTATCCCTCGCTGGCCGACGTGCCGGATGGGACGGTCGTCACGGTCGTTGACTGCTTCGTCAACAGCACCCGCGTCGGTGCGGTCGTCGACGCGGCGATTGCCGAGCGGGACCGGCTCGGCATCGAGGCCGTCTGGATGCAGCTCGGGGTCGTGGACGAGGCCGCGGCTGATCGCGCCGAGGCAGCCGGGCTGACGGTGGTGATGGACACCTGTCCCAAGATCGAGTACCCGCGACTCGCTCGGGCGGCGGCGCGGACTAGAGGTTGATCATGTGACCGGCGATGCCGTGCACGGCCTCCTTGATCGCCTCTCCGAGCGTCGGATGCGCAAAGACCGTGCGTGACATCTCGTCGGCCGTGAGATCCCAGGTCTGGGCGAGGTTGAGGACCGGGAGCAACTCGGTGACGTCGGGGCCGATGAGGGCGGCGCCGAGGATCTCGTTGTGCTCGCTGTCGGCGATGACCTTGACGAATCCGACCGCCTCGCCGAGCCCCTGCGCCTTGCCGTTGGCCGCGAACGGGAACTTCGCGATCTTGACATCGTGGCCGGCCTCCTTCGCCTGGGCCTCGGACAGCCCCATCGAGGCGATCTGCGGCTGGCAGTAGGTGGCCCGCGGGATGAAGGCGTAGTCGAGCGCCATCGTCTCCGCCCCGGCGATGGTCTCGGCCGCGACGATCCCCATGGCCTCCGCGAGGTGGGCGAGCATCAGCTTGGCGGTGACGTCACCGATCGCGTACACCCCCGGGACGTTGGTCCGGCAGAAGTCGTCGACCGCGATCGCGCCGCGATCGGTGAGCTCCACACCGATCGAGTCGAGCCCGAAACCGTCGGTCCGAGGGGCGAAGCCGATGGCGGACAGGAGCCGGTCCGCCTCGAGCACCTGCTGCTCGCCGCCGGGTGCGGTGACGGTCACCTTGACCCCGGAGCCGGTGTCCTCGACGGACTCGACCTTGGTGCCGAGCAGGACGGTGACCCCGAGCTTCTTGTAGTGCCGGAACAGCTCCTTGGAGATGTCGGCATCCTCGGTCGGCACCATCCGGTCGAGGAACTCGACGATCGTCACGTCGACACCGAAGTTCTTCATGATGTAGGCGAACTCGACACCTATCGCGCCGGACCCGGCGATGATGATCGAGTCTGGAAGCGTCTCGTCGAGGATCTGCTCCTCGTAGGTGACGACGTTGTCGCTGACCTGCACCCCCGGGAGCATCCGGGTGACGCTTCCCGTCGCGATGACGAGGTTGTCGAACGTCAGCGAGCGGGTCGATCCGTCATTGAGTTCGACGTCCATCGAGGTGGCCGACGTGATGGTGCCCCACCCGTCGATCTCCTCGATCTTGTTCTTCTTCATGAGGAAGTGCACGCCTTTGACGATCCCTGCCGAGACCTTGCGGCTGCGCTGATGAGTGGGGCCGTAGGACATCGTCGCGTCGCCCTCGATGCCGAACTTGGCCTTATCGTGCGCAAGTAGGTGGGCCAGCTCGGCATTCCGGAGGAGCGCCTTGCTCGGGATGCACCCCACATTGAGACAGACGCCGCCCCAGTACTGCTTCTCGACCACGGCGACCTTCTTGCCGAGTTGGGCCGCGCGGATCGCCGCGACATAGCCACCGGGACCTGCACCGAGTACCACGACATCGAAATCAGCCATGGTGCACACCTTAATGGGGCCACCCGGGGAAGCGTCTACTCGCGGCCCCGCTCCTGAGGCATCGCAGCGATCGCGTCGTCCACGTCGAGCCCGGTGACCTGGAGCAGGTCGATGACGACCGAGCGCAGTTGGGCCAGGACCGTCTCGGTGGCGAGGCTGGCCGTCCGGGGAAGCGTCGAGGTCGCGACGGCCACCCTCGTCATCGGCAGGCGGCCGACCGCTGGGTCGGCATTCTCGGCGAGGGCCCGGGCGATGACATCGGTCGCGGTCGCGAGGTCCTCGATCGCGGACCGATACTCATCCGGCAGCTGTTCGCCGAGCCCGACGACGGCGGTGACCTTGCGCACGAGCACTCGCGTGCTGCGCATCGCGCGATCCAGTGGCTCGATGAGGTCGAGCATCCTGCGCATCCCCGGCGCATGACCGCGGGAGAAGGGTGAGCTGACCAGGACGCCGAGCCCCTCGTCGGCGGCGGTGCGCAGCTCGGTGAGCAGTGCCTCGGTCCCCCGGGCCGACGCGAGCACTGCCGCGGCTGTCTCCACATCGGCCAG
>JAKDLQ010000112.1 GCA_030452775.1 Micrococcales bacterium
GCCGGGTGACGATGTTCAACCCCGCCTACGAGATCATGCCGTGGGGTCCGATCCATGACTGAGGAGCGGGCCGGGGGCCCGCCCGGGGCAGAAGCGGCGGCAACGAGCGACCTGCGGCGCTACGAGACCGTCGAGGATCTGCTGCGCGACAAGTTGTCCGAGGCGATCGGCGGCTGGCGCGGGGCGGTCGAGTCGGCCCTGCCGACCCTCATCTTCGTGGTGACCTGGTCGGTTCGCCGCGACCTGACGCTCGCGCTCCTCGGCGCAGCCGCCTGCGTCGTTCTCCTCCTTGCCGTGCGGCTCGTCCAGCGGCAGGGGGCCCGCTTCATCACCTATGCCGCCATCGGAGTGGCGATCTCGGCCTTCTTCGCCCTGCGCTCCGGCCGGGCGGAGGATGCGTTCCTGCCCGGAATGATCCAGAACGGCGCCCTCCTGCTCCTGCTGCTCGTCACCAACCTCACGCGCTGGCCGGTGTTCGGCTTCATCGTCGCGGTGGCCGAGCCCGATGTCTTCAACGAGGATCCGACGTGGTGGCGCAAGCATCCGGGGATCGTCACCGTCGCGGCCCGGCTGGCCTGGGTCCTCATCGCGCTCAACCTCGTGCGTCTGGCGATCATGGTGCCGCTCTATCTGGGTGGACAGGTCGCCGCCCTCGGCGCCGCCAAGGTCGTCCTCGGCTGGCCGCTCTACCTCTGCGCCGTCACGGTCATGGGTGCGATCCTCGTGCGTGGGAGTACCCCCATCGACCATGGCACAAGAGGCACGCGACCCGCGTGAGCGCGCTCGACGGCATACGGCACGTTCGCCTGGGGCGGGCCCTCAGGCGATGTCCAGGTCCTTCGGACGCTGCCCGGGGGCCACGAGCTGTTGCAGTTCTGCCTCGTACTCGGTTGTCGTGACGAACAACAGCTCGTCCCCGGACTCGATGGCGTCGTCCTGAGCCGGGGCGAAGGGCCGATCATCGCGAATGATCGTCACGAGGACCGTGTCGGCCGGCCAGTCGAGCGCCCCGACACGCTGGCCGGCAAAGGGGCTGTCGTCGGGTAGGGTCACCTCGACCATGACGACCCGACCCTGCTGGAACTCGAAGATCCGCACGAGGTCGCCGATACTGACAGCCTCCTCGATGAGCGCGGTCATCAGGCGCGGGGTCGACACGGCGACGTCGACCCCCCACGACTCGTCGAACATCCACTCGTTCTTGGGGTTGTTGACCCGGGCCACCGTCCGGGGGACCCCGAACTCGGTCTTGGCGAGCAGGGAGACGACGAGGTTGGCCTTGTCGTCGCCGGTTGCGGCGACGACGACATCGGACTCCTCGAGGCGGGCCTCCTCCAGCGCGGCCAGCTCACACGCGTCCGCGAGCAGCCACGACGCCTCGGGCGCCCGTGCGGCCTGCACGTCATGGGCATCCTTGTCGATGAGCAGGATCTGGTGGCCGTTGGCGAGCAGCTCCGTGGCGATCGAGCGGCCGACGCTTCCGGCTCCGGCGATGACGACCCGCATGAGGAATCCTTCGTAGTCGTGGTTCAGGTGTTGGCCGGTGGCTGGTCACAGAGCCGCTCGACGCGGGGCAGCTGGTCGCGCAGGACGGCCAGATGGACGAGGTCGCCGTGCTGGACCACCATGTCGGGGTGGGGAAGCACTCCCTCACCGAGCCGGGTCAGGTAGGCGACCCGGGTGCCCGTCTGGTGCTCGAGGGTGGCAAGCGGTCGCCCGATCCAGTCCTCGGCCATCGGGACCTCGGCGATGACGATCGTGCCGCTGGGGTCGGTCAGCTCGGGCACCGCCCCTTGAGGCAGCAGTCGCTGGATCATCTGATCGGCCGTCCAGCGCACCGTAGCCACGGTGGGGATACCGAGACGTTGGTAGACCGCGGCCCGCCGCGGGTCGTAGATCCGGGCGGCGACGTGCTCGACACCGAACGTCTCACGTGCCACCCGGGCGGCCAGGATGTTGGAGTTGTCGCCGCTGCTCACCGCGGCGAACGCATAGGCGTCCTTGATGCCGGCGGCGATCAGGGTGTCCCGGTCGAACCCGATCCCGGTGACCGTCTCACCCTCGAACTCGGTGCCGAGCCGCCGGAAGGACGCAGGGTCCATATCGATGACTGCGACGTCATGGCCGACGTTGCCGAGCGTCCGGGCCAACGTCGACCCGACGCGACCACAGCCCAAGATCACGAAGTGCACGATCGCGACGCTACACCAGCGAATCGGCAGCCCTGACGTCCGCGCCCAGCGGGCATACAGTGTGCTGCGTGGCAGGTACCGGCGCACTCTGGAAGCGACTCCTCGTCGGTCGCGCCATGCGAAGCGATCGTCTGGGAGAAACCCTGTTGCCCAAGCGTCTCGCGCTGCCGATCTTTGCCAGTGACGCGCTCTCGTCGGTCGCCTACGCGCCGGACGAGATCCTGCTCATGCTCGGGCTCGCCGGCGGCTCGTTCGTCGCCACCAACAGCTGGCCGATCACGATCTGCGTCGTGCTCGTCATGGCCGTGGTGGTCGCCTCCTACCGGCAGAACGTCCATGCGTACCCGTCGGGGGGCGGCGACTACGAGGTGGCCACGACGAATCTCGGGCCGCGGGCCGGACTGACAGTCGCGAGCGCCCTGCTCGTCGACTACACCCTCACCGTCGCGGTCTCGATCTCCTCCGGCGTGCAGAATGCCGCGACGGTGTTGTCGTTCGTGCGCGGCAAGGAGGTGATCGCGGCCGTCGTCCTCATCGTCTTCCTCACCGCGATGAACCTGCGTGGGGTCCGCGAGTCGGGCAAGACCTTTGCCGTTCCTGTCTATGCCTTCATGTTCGCCATCCTCGGGATGGGCATCGTCGGCTTCGTCCAGGAGTTCACCGGAACCCTCGGCACCTCTGAGAGTGGTGGTCTGACGCTGGTGCCCGAGGAGGGGCAGGGACTCACCGGACTGGCGGCCGCCTTCCTCATGTTGCGCGCCTTCTCCTCCGGCTGCGCCGCACTGACGGGTGTCGAGGCGATCTCCAACGGCGTCCCGGCCTTCAAGAAGCCCAAGAGCAAGAACGCCGCAACCACGCTCCTGCTCATGGGGCTGCTCTCGGTGACCATGCTCGGCTCGATCATCGCGCTCAGCCAGTGGACCGGTGTCAAGGTCGCCGATGACCCGGCGAACCAACTGCTGCGCGACGGCACGCCCGTCGGCGACGGCTACGTCCAGCACACCGTGATCGGCCAGCTCGCCACGACGGTCTTCGCGGGCTTCCCGATCGGGGTGGCCTTCGTCTCCATCGTCACCGGCCTGATCCTCGTGCTCGCGGCGAACACCGCATTCAACGGCTTCCCGGTCCTCGCCTCGATCCTGGCCCGTGATGGCTACCTGCCTCGTCAGATGCACACGCGCGGGGACCGGCTCGCCTTCTCCAACGGGATCCTGCTCCTCGCCCTCGCGGCGATCGCTCTCGTCGTCGCTTTCCAGGCCGAGGTGACCGCCCTCATCCAGCTCTACATCGTCGGGGTCTTCGTCTCCTTCACGACAAGCCAGATCGGCATGGTGCGGCACTGGACCCGACACCTGCGCGTCGAGCGGAATGCCAAGGTCCGGCGCCGCATGTTCCGATCCCGGATCATCAACGGGGTCGGTGCGGTCATGTCGGGGACCGTCCTGCTCGTCGTGCTGGTCACGAAGTTCCAGGCCGGGGCGCGGTACGCGATCCTCGCCATGATCATCATGTTCGTGCTCATGCTCGGGATCAAGAAGCACTACAACCGGGTCCACGACGAGCTGGCGATCGACTGGGGCGTCGACCGGCCGCTGCTGCCGAGCCACGTGCGTGCCATCGTATGCATCTCCAAGATCCACAAGCCGACGATGCGGGCCCTGTCCTACGCGCGAGCCAGCCGCCCCTCCTCCCTCGAGGCGGTGACCGTCGACGTCGACCCGGACGAGACCGAGGCCCTGCTCGCCGAATGGGACCGGCTGGGGATCCCGGTGCCGCTCAAGGTGCTCGCGTCTCCCTACCGACAGATCACCCGACCGATCCTCCAGTACGTCCGCTCGCTGCGCAGTGGCAACCCCCGCGACGTCGTCGCCGTGTACCTGCCGGAGTATGTCCTCGGGAAGTGGTGGGAGCAGATCCTGCACAACCAGAGCGCGCTTCGTCTCAAGGCGCGGCTGCTGTTCACGCCGGGTGTCATGGTCGTCAGCGTGCCGTGGCAGCTCGAATCGTCCGAGGGCGCCGAGCGGGACTGGCTGGACCACCCGCCCCTTCCCGGCTCCGTGCGTCGTGGGGACCAGTGAGCAGGCGGCACCGGCAACCGCCTGCGCGGCCTGCCGGCGGCGAGTCGCTCGTCGGCGCGAGGTGGACGGTCGATATCGGGCCGGTGGCCCATGGTGGCCACTGCGTGGCGCGTCACGAGGGGCAGGTCATCTTCGTGCGCCACGCCCTGCCGGGCGAGCGGGTCCTCGTCCAGGTCACGGAGGGCCGGGTCGGCGACCGCTTCGTCCGGGGGGACGCCGTATCCGTGGAGTCCGCCTCGCCGCACCGGGTCCAGGCGCCCTGCCCGTATGCCGCTGAGCGACTCTGCGGGGGATGCGACTTCCAGCACGCGACGCCTGCCCATCAGCGCGAGCTCAAGGCTGCCGTCGTACGCGAACAGTTCGAGCGGTTGGCCGGGGTCGATGTGGACGTCACCGTGCAGCCTGTTGACGGAGACGAGGACGGGCTGCGTTGGCGGACCCGGGTCGAGTTCGCGGTCGGGGCGGACGGCCGCGCCGGGCTGCGTGGACACCGATCGACGACGATCATCCCGGTCGACGACTGTCTCATCGCAACCCGTCCGGTGATCGACTCCGGGGTACTCGACACCGAGTGGCACGGCTGCGCTGCTGTCGACGTGGTCGATGCCGCTCACCCGGACGAGCCGGTGCTCGTGCCGGTTCCGGCGCCGGCGGGCGCCGATGCCGAGGGTGGTCTGGTCGGTGAGCTCGCCCGAGATCTCACTGCGGACGGCGAATGGGTGGGGGAGTACGTCGTGTCCGCGCGGGGGTTCTGGCAGGTCCACCCGGGCGCTGCCAGCACGTTCCTCACCCGGGTCGTCGCGCTGCTGGAGGCCGCGCCCGGCGACCGAGTTCTCGATCTCTACGCGGGCTCGGGCCTGTTCACGATGCGACTCGGTGAGCTTGTGCATCCCGGCGGGTTCGTCCTCGGGGTCGAGGCGGACCCGCACGCCGCCGATCACGGACGGCACAACACCGCGCATCTGGACCACGTGGAGTGGCGCGCCAACCTCGTCGAGCGTGAGCTGAGGTCGCTGCTGGCCCAGGGAGTCTCTGCCGACCTGGTGGTGCTCGACCCCCCTCGGGCGGGGGCCGGCAAGGAGACGATGGCGCTCATTGCCCGGCTCGGAGCCCGCCGCGTCGTCTACGTGGCGTGCGACCCGGCCACGCTCGCCCGAGATGTCCGGGCGGCCACCGACCAGGGGTATGGGCTCGCGTCGCTAGAAGCGTGGGACGCCTTCCCGATGACGCATCACGTCGAGTGCATCGCCGTCCTCGAACCTGTCCCGCACCGGGCAGGTTCGCCTGCCGGCAGGTGACGCCTACGGTGTGGCGGTGGGTCGACGCGTTGTTGGGTTCGCGCGGATCGACGAATCCCCGGACGGCGTAGACCCCACGACGACAGCCAGGAGATGTCACCACGTGGGCATTGATGAGTACCGCCAGACGTTTGGCCGAGGCGACGAGACACGGATGGGGCTTCCTGGCGGGTCGACGCGGGCCCGATCCGCCAGCTCAGGCGGGGACAGGCTGCGCGTCCGCTCGGTCCACGGAGCAACCGCTACGGGATGCGGGGCGATCGGCCTATCCACACCGGCGGCGAGGGTCATCCAACCGGTGGCCGTGCGCCAGCCGCCGTCCGGCACCGTAGACGCCGAAGGAGAGGCAGACCATCCCGATGCTGATGAGGCCGACTCCTGCGGGTTCCCCGAGCGCCGAGCCGACAGTGATCCACAGGACGCCTATGAGCAGGTACGCCAGCCAGGCTCGCGCGATCCACAGTGTCCGCGACGACATAGTCGGAATTCTATCGCGAAGGTGGCGGTGCTGGGTCTGGCCGCCGGGATGACCCGCCTGAGCGGCATACCGGGAGCTCTGCACCGGTGCGTGCAATCGCGCGGATCGGCTCGCAGGGCGAGGCCGTCGCGGCCCCTGACTTTCGCGGCTGCGTTGGCGCAGACTGGGGGCATGCCCGCCCACACTCCCGCAGGTTGGCCAGATGGAGTCCCTCCGGCGCGGACACCGGGGTGGCAGGACCGCGCCGTGCTGTGGCTGCTCGACCAATGCCCTCCCGACTACCGGGCCTATCCGGGATGGCGGAAACACCCGGTCGCCCTCGCGTGGCTGGCAGGCCACCACCTCGACGCGCAGGTGATCGCCATGCGGCGGGCCTGGCGCGAGGCGCGGGTCGCCATCGGCCCGGACGTGCCGGCCGAGGCCCTGAGTGAGATCCTCGGGCACATCGAGGCCGAGGGCATCCGGCTCATCGCTGCCTCGAGATCGGCCCGACTGCTGCACGAAGCACTACAAGGCAAGGTATTCGCGCCACGACTGTGAGAGCCTGAATGGGAGGAGCTACATCAGGCGGGTCGGACGTCAACCGCGTGCACCTGATCGCCGAATCTCACGAAGTCGTCGACGTTCATCGTGACGATGGTGTCGATGCCGTGCACGAGCATGGTCGCGACGGCGTTCGCGTCGTGGATCTGTTTGCCCGGCGCACTCGACCGTCTCGAGGAGTTCGAGCAGACGGTCGCTCACCTTGGTGTCTTCGGCCAGCAGGTTCAGCCGCGTCCGCAGCGCTCGCACGTTGGCGACCGCGTCAGACTGCCTCATGCCGAGCCCCTTCTGACCCGCCGGGCGCGTCGCCACAGCGAGAGACTCGCGCAGGATCTGCCCGCGTGTATGCCGCTGTTGTCGTGACCGCACCGCACCAACACCCCGGTCGCGTCGGATGCGGCGGTGCCGACACCCGGGCCACAGACTCGATCGACCGATCAATCAGGAGGAGGAGGAGCCGCGCTCACCGGTGCTGCCCCGGGTCCCTTCCTGATCAGACTCGATCGACCGATCAATCAGGAGGAGGAGGAGGGGGGCAAGCGTGGCCTGCTGGACACCATCGCGGAGGTGGCCGGCGCGGTAAGGCGGTCAAGGAGAAGGCGGCGGGTGCGGTTGACGTTTGCTGAGGAAAGAGGGCTCTCCTGACCCGCCTGTGGGTCGGTCTCAGCGCTTCTTGCCGTGATCCCCGTGCCAGGGCGGTGATATCGGCCCGCCTGCCTATGGCCGCGCCTGTCGCGACTCAAGGGCGCTTCGCGTCGCTGCGCGATCAAGGCGTCCGCCGAGAACCATGAACCCGCTACCCGGGTGCGTCAGGAAGGCAGCCTGACCATCAGCACCACCGAGGGTGTGATCGCAAGCTGTGGTCCAACACGGTCGCCCTCTGGGTGATCACCATCAGGTGTTGGCTGCTGCTCGTGGTGGGCCGGTTGTCGGTGGCTCGGTTGCTGTTGCGGGACCGTTGTCGGTGCTCGAACGTATGATCGGGTCATGAGCAGCGCAGGAGCATTCGG
>JAKDLQ010000005.1 GCA_030452775.1 Micrococcales bacterium
CTGTGGATCTATTGCGCCAGCGGCTACCGCGCCTCGATCATCGCCTCTGTCCTCGCATCCCGTGGTCGCCGGGTCGTGGTCGTCGACGACGACTTCGACACCCACGCCGGTGCCAGCGGGCTACCGCTCACCGCCGTTGCCTGACCACGGCTGCCTGACCGCCGTGGGTGCCTGACCGTGGGTGGCTGACCGGTGCTGCTGCTGGCCGTGCCCCTCGGCGTCATCATCGGGCTCAGCCTGGGGGCTCTCGGTGGGGGTGGGTCGATCCTGACCGTCCCCGCCCTCGTCTACCTGCTCGATCAGGATCCCCGCGGGGCGATCACGAGCTCGCTGCTCATCGTCGGAGTGACCTCGCTCATCGGCCTGATCCCCCATGCCCGGGCCGGGCGGGTCCGGATGGGTCAGGGCCTGCTCTTCGGGCTCCTCGGCACGGCGGGGTCGTTCGCCGGGAGCCGGCTGTCGGTCCGGGTATCGCCATCGGTGCTCCTGGCGGCGTTCGCGGTCCTCATGCTCTTCGTCGCAGCGCTGATGATCCGCCAGTCCATCCGCTCGGCGCCGGTCAGCCAGAAGGAAGGCGAGGGCTCTGGCGTCGAGGTTCAGCGGTCGATGGTGCGGCTGCGGCCGTTCGCGTGTGACTGCCGCCAGGTCGCCAAGGTGCTCGCCACGGCGACGGCGGTGGGGCTACTGACCGGGTTCTTCGGTGTCGGGGGCGGATTCGCCCTCGTGCCGGCGCTGGTGCTCGTGCTCGGCTTCCCGATGCCGGTGGCCGTCGGCACCTCGCTCCTGGTCATCGCGGTCAACAGCGCGACGGCGCTGGCCGCTCGTGTGCAGGTCGCTGCGGAGCTCGACTGGGTCCTCATCTCGATCTTCACCGCCGCGGCCGTCGTCGGCAGCCTCCTCGGCAGCCGAGTCGCCGGGCGCGTCTCTCCGCGGCGGCTCTCGCAGGTCTTCGCGGGGCTCCTCGTCCTCGTCGCGCTCTACACCGGGGTGCATAGCGCCTTAGCCCTGCTCTGATGCTCGAGGCGCGGGATGAGACACGGAGTGAGGCACGGGGTGCAGATGGATGACGAGGTCGGCGGTGCCTTGCCGGTCCTCGACGAGACGGGCGTTGACCTCATCGGAGCGCAACACCCACTCCCGGGCGACATTGGCCGCCTTGCCATGGGCAATGTGCCTGGCGATGAGCCTCGCGATCCGCAGGTCATGATCGACATCGACATACCAGACCTCGTCGAGCAGCGCGCGGGCCGCCGTCCACGGATCCTCGTCGAGGAGCAGGTAGTTGCCCTCGGTGAGGACGAGCCGCGCCTCGGGCGGGACGACGATGGCCGCGGCGATCGGCTGCTCGAGGTCGCGCTCGAACCCCGGCGCATAAACGGTGCGGTCGATATTCGTCCGGATCCGTTGCAGCAGAGCGAGATACCCGTCAGCGTCGAAGGTCTCCGGCGCGCCCTTGCGACCTCGCAGACCGAGCCGCTCGAGCTGGACATCGGCGAGATGGAAGCCATCCATCGGCACATAGGCGACCCAGCCTGGACCTCCGGTGTCCGGCGGGTCGGCCCGAAGTCGGTCGAGCAGGCGCCCCGCGAGGGTCGACTTCCCGCTGCCGGGCGGGCCACAGATCCCGAGGATCGTGCGCTCGGTCGCACCCGGTGAACAGAAGCGGCGGGCTCGCCCGACGAGCACCTCCAGGCCGGGCTCGGTGTCCGGCTCGGTGTCCATCGGCGGCTCCACGTCGTCGTCCGGGTGGGTGGTCGTCCCGCAGTCTCGCAGCATTCGCCGCCTTGCTCCGGCCCTGCTCCGTTCGAGGTAATCCCTCGCGGTCAGGCGCGACCGATTACCTCGAGCCACCCGACGCTCACCGGGTCGAGGTGAAAACTCGCGGCCGGGCGCGACCGATTACCTCGAACCACCCGACGCCCACCCGATCGAGGTAAAGACCCGCGGCCGGGCGCGACCGATTACCTCGAACCAGGGATGATGGCGCCACAGATCGTGACAAGTCAGCACTGACAGGTCGGCGGTCTCAGGCCGGTGGCGGGACGAAGACGCCGACCCCGAACCGGGCGAAGTCGCGGTCGAACGTGACGACCTGCGCTCCGTGCTCGAGCGCCAACGCAGCGAGATGGGCGTCGGTCGTCAGGTTGCCGGCGGTGCCCGCCTGTTCCAACAGTCCGGCAAGCAAACCTGCGTGTCGGGCCGTGGGGTGGACGGTCACCGCGCTCGGCGCTGCCAGCCAGGCCGACATGATCGTCATCGCGTCTGCCGCCGTCAAGGGCGCGGCAAGGATGCGGGGGCTGGTCGACACGCGGATGAAGGCGAGCAGGCCCACCCATGGAAGCGGCACGGCCTCGCCGCCGGCAAGGGCGTTCGTCAACCACGCATGAGCAGCATCGTGAGGTCGAGCCTGACGGTTGGTCGCATAGAGCAGCACATTCGCGTCGACCAGCTTCACCGCCCCAGACTCATCTCGCGTGCGATCTCCTCGTCCTCGAGGTCGGCCGCCAGGCGCAGCGCGTGCTGCACGTCGACCCGCGCCTCGCCAAGGTCGTGCACCGGGAAGCTGAAGTCGACCCGCTCCATGCCTCCCAGGGCCTCTCTCAGTGCGTCGTTGACAGTTGCCTTGAAGGACGCCCCGCGCTCGGTCATCCGCTGCTTGACGAGAGCCGCGACATCCGTATCGAGGGTGATCGTCGTCCTGACCATGTCAGCATCTCACCGTCGGAGCATCATTGTCTCTGATGTCATGATGCTCTGGTCGGCCAGCAGAGCCCCTCCCCCGAGTCGAGGTGAAAACTCGCGGCCGAGCGCGACCGATTACCTCGAACCACCCGACGCCCACCGGTCGAGGTGAAAGCTCGCGCCCGAGCGCGACCGATTACCTCGAAGGGATGAGCCGCCCGCAGATCGTTACGAGGCGTCGTTCGCGGGGCGGCGATGCCCGTAGACGTCGGCGCTGGCGCGGATGCGCTCGCGCTCCAGGTCGATGACCTCAGATAGAGACCCCCTTACGGAGAATTCGGGCATCACGCGGTTGGGGCAAGGGTAAGAAGCTGCGCCTGACTGCCGCGATACCGAGGCCCCCCGGAGTGCACCTACCTGAGCTGGGTCTGCCCAAGCGTCAGAGGCCGCAGGGAATCGCGCCTGCTCACGGCCAGTCGGCTCAGATGGATAACTCTGTCGCGGCTACTGGTCGGTCTCGTCGTCGCGGGCGTCGGCGTTCATTAAGGCGAGTGCCGAGCCCGCGGCGGCGGAGAGTTCGGTGTCGGTGGGCACGGCGTCGCGCGCGCCCTGGGGGAGGGTGTCGTAGGTGTAGTCGGCGACCGCGAGTGCCTGGTTGCTGCCGGCGAGGGAGTAGCGCACGACGTTGTCGTTGCGGCCGGCGCACAGCAGGATCCCGATGGTGGGGGAGTGGCTTTCGGGCACGCGGAGGTTGGCGTCGACCCAGCTGACGTAGAAGCCGAGCTGGCCGAGGTGCGCGGGCGTGAAGTTGCCGATCTTGAGCTCGATGACGACGAAGCGTGCCTGGGCCCAGTTGAAGAAGAGCAGGTCGATGTAGAAATCGTCGTCGTCGACGGTGAAGTGGTACTGGCGGCCGACGAAGGCGAAGCCGTGCCCGAGTTCGAGGAGGAAGTCTTGGAGCCGGTTCATCAGCGCGGTCTCGAGGTCGCGCTCGGCGGCCGGGCCGGTCAGGTCCAGGAAGTCTAGGACGTAGGGGTCGCGGGTGAGCTGTTGGGCGAGCTCGGAGTCCGCCGCCGGGAGCCGCGCGGGGAAGTTCGAGGGCGCGGTCCCGGCGCGGGTGTGGAGCCGGTTCATGATCTGGTTGAGCAGGACGTTGCGGGACCAGCCGTGCTCCACGGCTGTGGCCGCGTACCAGCCCCGTTCGACGGGGTCATCGAGCTTGTCGAGCAGGACTCGGATGTGGCCCCACGGAAGTTGTGCCACGGGTTGCGGCACTACTTCGCCCGGCCATGCTTCGGCGAAGGACCGCATGTAGAAGAGGTTCCGTCTGCCCAGGCCTGTCGCCCCCGGGAAGGCGAGGCGGAGGTCGTCTGAGAGTCGTTCGACGACCGCGCCGCCCCACCCTTCCACGTCCTGTCGGGCGAGGATGGTCCGCCCGATGCGCCAGTACATGCTGATCAGCTCGGTGTTGACCACGCGCTGGGCCCGCCACCGCGCGTCGGCGACGGTGCGTTTGAGCTCGTCGAGCAGCTCGGGATAGCCGTCGGGCAGCGGGAGATTCGCGCGGCTCATTGTTTGGCTCCGCTGATTCCAATGCGCGGGCCGGGCTGGATGGTGCAGCGCGCCCTGGGCCGGTCGCCCCGGAAGACGGGCACCACCGCATCGGAACTCTCGGCGACATCTCCGATCGTCAAGCAGGTGCAGCAAAGTACGTCGGCACCTGCGGCGACGAGTTCGGTCAGCCTTTGACCAATACGGCTGGCCACGGTCGCGGGGCCGTGCATCCGCGCGTCCGTGAGCAGCGACTCGTCGATAACGTGCGATGTGCGGGCTTCGGGAAGGCACCGCCCCACCAGAGCACTGAAAGTTGCGACATGTACCGCGTTGGGTGCGACCCATGCGGTGGGCTCGACGTGTGGGGCAGAGCGAGGATGGTCAGCGGTCACAGGTGCTCCTTCGGATAGGTGGCGTCGGCCGCCGAACGTCCGTCGATCGAAGCGATCGAAGCGGTCGCGTTGATCGCGGCCGGACGAGCGACAGCAGGGCTGCCACTGCCGATTCACTGTAGTGACGAAGCGGCCCGCGCCGGAGGCAGGACGTGAGGCCGGCATCTGTCGGCAGGCTCACCAGGATCGAGGGCGTCCTCTCTCGCTGACATACGGTGATGGCATGCTCATCGATGCTCCGGTTCGGCTCGTGCAGCGCCAGCTCGGTCAATCGCTCCGGTCCCGCGTCGCCGGCAGCGACGCGCCGCAGCGCGCAGAGCGGATCTGGAGCGCCGAGGGCGAGCGCTGGTTCACCCCGTCCGACCCGATCTGGCGGGTCCAATCCGATGCGTCGATGTTCCCTGCCGGCATCGCCTCGCTGCTGCTGCAGTCGTTGCATCCGCTCGCCATGGCCGGGGTCGCCGGTCACAGCGGCTACCGGGGCGATCCGTGGGGCCGGCTCCAACGCACGAGCGGCTATCTGGCTGTGACGACCTTCGGCACGATCGCCGACGCCGAGGCCGCGATCGATGCCGTGCGCGCCATCCACGAACGCGTCCGGGGCCGCGACCCCCTCGGGCGCCCCTACCGGGCGAGCGATCCACGCCTGCTCGGCTGGGTCCACGTCGCGGAGATCGACTCGTTCCTGCGCGCCCACCAGGCCTTCGCCGCGGAGCCGCTCGACGCGGACGAGGCGGACCGCTACGTCGCCCAGACCGCGATCCCCGCAACGCGGCTGGGGGTCATCGACCCGCCGACCGACGTGGCCGGCCTCGAGCAGGCCCTCGAGGACTACCGCCCCGAGCTCGAGGCGACCGACGCCGCCCGCGACGCCGCCCGGTTCCTGCTGCTCAACCCTCCACTGCCGCTCGCGGTCCGCCCGGGCTACGCGACGATCGCCGCCGGTGGGCTCTCGCTGCTGCCCGGATGGGCCCGGACGATGCTCGGCGTCCCCCTGCCGGACCTGCTCGCCGGCCTGCTCGCCCGACCGCTCGGCCGGTTCGGCACCGCAGCCATCGCCTGGGGCATGGCCGGGCTCGCCGAGCGCCGCCCCTCCGACGCATAGCCGCACCCCACCCAACCGCAGCCGGTATGCCGCTGAGCCGGCCCGAGCGATCCGCTCAGGAAACCTCTCGTGACGCATCCGTGGGTGCTCCGCGAGCCTGAAGGTGAGGAGGCCGTGCTCTTGTCAGGGTTCTGAGCGACACGCCCCGCGACAGGATCCAGTGAGCGCCGGCCGCGCAATACTGGCGACATCCCGTCAACCCGCGACCTGCGAGGACGCATGAGCCGTACACACCTTGCCCGGATGCGTCCGCTCCTCGGCTTCCTGGGGCTGTTGCTCGCATACTTCGCGTTCCCGGTCAGGTGGGACGACCCACTGCTCTCCGTGGCGCTCGGCATCATCGTGACCGCGGCCGGGCTCGGCCTGCTCGGCTGGATGCTGATCCAAGAGCTCGGCCGCTATCGACGAGGTGAGTCGATCCGCAGCACCGAGTCCCTGGGCATGCTGCTCGTCCTGCTCGTGATATCGGCCTCGCTGGGATTCTTCCTGCTCAACCTCGCCGATCCGGACCAGATCCTCGGGTTGCGCACCCGCACCGACGCGCTCTACTTCACCCTCAGCACCATGACAACCGTCGGTTTCGGCGACATCCACGCCGAGGGCCAGATCGGCCGCGCCCTCGTGTGCGCACTGATCGTCTTCGACGTCGCCGTCGTGGCCGCACTAGTACGCGCCCTTGCCCGCCCGCCCGGGCGGAAGACGGACTGACGATCGCTTACGGGGCGCCCACGAGCCGGACACCACCCGCGCGACCTGGTCCAGCGCGGGCATCGACGCTGCGCGACAGGTATCGTCCAGAGTTGCAGGGGCCGGACGAGCAGTGACACGAAAGGTGAGCCACGGTGTCGACGTCGGGGGATGGACGCTGGGTCGAGGTGACCCCGTCCCAGTTCCCCCATGAGGCCGAGGGGCTCGCGCTCGTGCGCACGCTGCTGCCTGACGAGGCGCCGTTTCGGGCCTGGTCCAACTTCGAGTTCCGCGACTCGCACGGCAAGTGGCACGAGGTGGACCTGCTCCTGCTCGGGCGTGGCCGGCTGCACCTCATCGAGCTGAAGTACTACTCCGGGGTGCTGCGCGGCGATGACCATCGCTGGTTGCGCGACGGCAAACGAGCGGAGGACTCACCGCTCAAGCTGGCGCGGCGCAAGGCGCAGTACTTCGCGACCAAGCTCGGCATCGAGCTACACACGTGGGCGGCCGAGAAGAACGTCCCGATCCCCGATCACCGGCTTGTCGTGCCCTTCGTGCAGGAGTCCGTCTTCCTGCACCACGAGCGCTTCACCTCACAGCTCAGCCCGGCCAGCGCCATCAACCTCTACGGCCTCGACGGCGCCGAACACACCAGCAACCTTCCGGGTATCTCGAAGCTCATCCTCGAGCAGCCCCACCGGCAGGCGATCGGGTCCAACCAGGAGTCGATCCTCGTTGACCTCATGGCGCGCATCGGCCTCGTACAGCGCCGCGAGCGCCGAGCCGGCTCGTGGGTCATCGAGGACCACGCGCTCGCGGAGGGCGAGGGGTGGCAGGAGTGGCTCGCCTCGCACCAGGTGGCCCAGCAGGAACGCGCGAGCATCCGCTTCCAGGTGGCACCCACCGGCGCCTCGGAGAGCGCGCGCGCCGCCATCCGCAGGCTCGCCGAGCACGAGTTCCGGATCATGTCCCACCTGCAGCACGACGGCCTCTTCCGGCCCCGTGACTTCGTCGACTCCGAGCTCGGCGTGGGCCTGGTCTACGACTACGACGAGTCGTGGCAGCGCCTCGACCTCTGGATGGCGGATCAGGCCAACGGCGTGCCGCTGACCACCCAACTGTCCATCGTCCGCCAGATCGGTGAGGCGCTGCAGTACGCGCACGGCAACAAGGTCGTCCACCGTCGCCTGTCACCGCGCGCGATCTGGGTGCGGGATGTCCCGGGCACCGACGGCGACGTCAAGGTCCGGATCGGCGACTGGCAGGCCTCGGGTGCGGTCGACACCAGCAGCCGCACGGCCGGCTCCGGCATCACGTCACTCCTCGGGGCGAGCACCCTGCAGCGCCCGCAGCAGAGCATCCCGGCCTCCACCGGAGAGCCGTCCGCAGATGACATCGCGGCCGATGGCGACCGGTGGATGAACGAGGGCTTCCAAGCCCCCGAGGACATCTTGGGCGAAACCGTAGACCGGGTCCGCATCGACGTCTTCGGCCTCGGCGTCCTCACCTTCTACATCGTCGCCGGCCGGCCGGCCGCCACGAGCAGTCACGCACTCAAGGCCCGGCTGCGCGACCAGTCCGGACTCGACCTCGCCGTCGAGCTGCCCCAGGTCTCGACCGAGTTGCGCGACCTCGTCCTCAAGGCCACCCATCCCGCACCGACCCAGCGCCTCGGCGACCTGGGCAGGTTCCTCGAGCTCCTCACGAGGGTCGAGCGTGCGGCGTCGAGCGCCGACGTCACCACCGAGGACCCGCTCGAGGCGACTCCCGGCTCGATCATCGGCGGCCGCTTCCGCCTGGAGCGCCGCCTCGGGAAGGGCTCCACCGCGGTCGGCCTGCTCGTCACCGACCTGCACGCCACCGGCACCAACACGCAGCGGGTCCTCAAGGTCGCGCTGCACGACGAGGCAGCCGGGCGCCTCGCCGATGAGGCCGAGGTGCTACGCGGTCTCGACAGCCCGCGCCTGGTCAAGCTCGTCGAGGACCCCATCACCGTCGCCGGACGACAGGCACTCGTCCTCGAGAGCGCCGGCACCGAGACCCTCACCGAGGCCCTGCGCGCTCGAGAGCGGCTCTCGCTCGACCTGCTCGAGCGCTACGGCACCGACCTGCTCGACGCGCTCGTCGTCCTCGACAAGGCCGGCATCGACCACCGCGACATCAAGCCGTCCAACCTCGGCATCCGGGAGAACAGGGGCGACCGCGTCAAGCACCTCGTGCTCTTCGACTTCTCCCTGACCCGCGCCGCCGCGTCGGCGACGAGCGCCGGCACCCCGCCCTACCTCGACCCCTTCCTCATCGGCAAGCGCGACCACTGGGACTCCGCCGCCGAGCGGTATGCCGCTACCGTCGTCCTCTTCGAGATGGCCACCGGCCAGGCGCCGCGCTACGGCGACGGGGACACGGACCCGGCCACCATCCCGGATGACATCGCGATCACTCCGTCGATGTTCGACGAGGCGATCGCGCAGCAGCTCACCGAGTTCTTCACCTCCGCCCTGGCCCGCGACGCCGCGCACCGCCACCACACCGCCGAGGCGATGCGCGCCGCCTGGCGCGCGATCTTCGCCACCGACGCAACGACCGAGCCGGACGAGACCAACGACCAGCTGGCGGCGGTTGCCACACTCGCCACGCCGCTGCGGGAGTCCGGCCTCACCTCACGCGCCCTCTCGGCCCTTGAGCCCGAGGCCATCGACACGGTGGGAGAGCTCCTCACGGTCGACCCGGTCCGCATCAACCACCTGCGCGGAGTCGCGAACTCCACCCGCAAGCAGATCACCTCCCGCATCAAGCAATGGCAGGCTCGCCTGGGTGACGTCGCCGCACCCAAGCTCCCAGCGGACGCGGCCCGGCTCACCCTCACCGACGCTGCCGATCTGCTCCTCGCCAGCGCGGCGGCGACCTCGTCCAAGAAGGCCGCCCCCCTCGTCCGCCTCATCCTCGGCATCGGCACCGACCTGGACGCCTTCGCCACCAAAGCCCAGCTCGCCGCCAGCCTCCCCGAGCCGGTGACCCCGGCCAGGGCAGGCCAGCTCATCGGCACCCTCCAGGAGAGCTGGGCCGCAGATAAGCGCGCGCTCGCCGTCCTCGACGACCTCGTGGGCCGCTTCACCGAGTGGCTGGCGGCGATGGGCCTGGTCGTCACCGTCGGCGAGGCCGTCACCTGGCTGGACACGGAACTCGCCGACCCCGCCTCCGACGATCGGAGCGAGCGCCGCCTCGCCGCCGGACTGCTGCGCCTCACCCTGGAACGGATCCGCGCTCTTCGCCGCGCCGACGCCGACATCGTGGCCCCGCTGGTCCTGCGCCGCCGCGAAGGGACCGTCACGCTCATCGGCCAGGAGGCGTATCTGCTCGATGTCGCCGAGTGGGTCGGCCGGGAGGCGGACACCCTCGTCGCGGCGGCCGGCGAGCCGAGCGCAGCGCTCATCCCCGCCCAGCGCGCCGCGGACCGTCTGCGAGAGGTCTTCAGCATCATCGAGGTGCCCACCGTCTCGCCGGCACTGCGCGAGACGGATCGGCTGGTCCGGCTCGCTGCCGCGGCGAGCACCATCGCAGCGGTCGCCGCCACCGGTGACCTGCACCACCGCGACCTCAGCCCGGTCACCGCCCTGGCCCTGACGTTCAAGGACTTCGGCGGCGCCCAGCACCTCGCGCCACGCGAGATCCGCAAGCGCGTCGGGGTCCGTTTCCCCGCGCTGGCCCGGCTGCCCGAGCGGCCACGCCTCGACGCCCTCATCGAGGAGGCCGGCCTCTCCCTCGTCTTCGACGACCGCACCCGCCGCTACCGCAGCCCGCAGACCGGCCGCGACACGACGGGCCTCGAGTCGCGCCTGCAGACCGCCGACATCCGGGCCACCTCCCCGGTCGCGACGACGAGCCACATCGGTCAACGCCTCGAGCAGTCGTTGCGCAGCCGCTCCTTCCTCACGCTCGGGGTCCCCGCCGGCCGCCTCGCCCGCTTCATCGAGCGAGCCCCCAGCGCGTATGCCGCCGAGCTCGTCGACGTCACCGGTGTCCTCATCGAGTCGTTGCGTTCACAAGCCGAGACGGCAGGCCTGCCGTGGGACCTCGTCCGCGCCGCCGACGCCGCATCGGAGACGAGCCGCGACCGGCAGGGGCTCGCCGAGCTCGTCAAGCGATCGTGGGACGTCATCGCCGCTGCGGTCGACGATGCACTCGCCGCCGACGGGAGCGGTCCGGTCATCATCACCGAGGCCGCACCGCTCGCGCGATACGACAACATGGGCCTGCTCGCCCGCTGGACCGACCTCGGGACCGCACGCAGGCGGGCGGTGTGGCTGATCGCCCCGCAGCTCGGCGCGAGCCGAGGCGCATCGCTCGACGGACGACCCGTGCCGCTCGCCTCGCCGAGCCAGTACCTGCTCCTCGACCCGGAGTGGATCGACCACCTCGCCGCCGACTCAGACGCAGACTCAGACTCAGACGTGGGCGAGAGCGACGACGCGCCACGGCCCGAGGTCAGCGCGGTCCCGGCGCAGCGGAAGGGATAAGCATGGCGATCACGCCCGATCTGACCAGTGACCTCAAGAAGGTGGTCCTCTCGCTCGAGGACGACCTGCGCCGTCGCGTCGAGGCCCTGCCCGCCGTCCTCGAGAAGTGGCAGGCCGAGCACCGCGCGGCCGTCGATCGCGAGCGGACAGCGATGTCGTGGCAACAGTGGCGCGACGACCGGGTCACCCAGGCAGCCGTCGCGTGGGTGCTGACCACCGTCTTCGTCCGCTTCTGCGAGGACAACCGCCTGCTCCGGCAGGTCTGGATCGCCGGGCCGCCCGAGCGCCGGCAGGAAGCGCTCGACGCCGAGCTCGAGTACTTCCGAACTCACCCCGAGCACACCGTCCGCGAATGGCTCCTGAAGTCGGTCGAGCACCTCTCGCAGGTCAAGGCCACCCGCGACCTCGTCGACTCCCACTCCCCGCTCTGGACGGTCTCGCCGTCCGGGCCGGCCGTCAAGGTGCTCATCGACTTCTGGCGCGCCAAGACCGACGACGGCGACCTGATCCGAGACTTCACCGACCCGGACCTGTCGACCAGGTTCCTCGGCGACCTCTACCAGGACCTTTCCGACTACGCGAAGAAGACCTTCGCCCTGCTCCAGACGCCGGAGTTCGTCGAGGAGTTCATCCTCGACCAGACCCTCGAGCCGGCCCTGGCCGAGAGGCCACTCGACGGGTTCAGGCTCATCGACCCGACGTGCGGGTCCGGCCACTTCCTGTTGGGCGCTTTCGCCCGGCTCAACGAGCGGTGGGATAAGCACGCGCCGGGCCTCAACGACCGAGCCCGGGTCGCGAAGGCCCTCGACGCCATCCACGGCGTCGACCTCAACGCCTTTGCCGTCGCCATCGCCCGCTTCCGGCTCATCGTGGCCGCGATGCAGGCAGCCGGCGAAGGAACCCTCGAAGATGCGCCCGCCTTCCTGCTGCACCTCGCTGTCGGCGACTCACTGCTGCACGGCGGGCATCAGCTGTCGATGGAGTTCGACGGGTTCGACGCCGACTCCGAGACCAGCGGATTCGCCTACGCCACCGAAGACCTCGCCACCCTCAGGACGATCCTCACCCCGGACCGGTATGACGTCGTCGTCGGCAACCCACCCTACATCTTGCCACCGGACCCGCGAGCCAACGAGCAGTACCGACGCCTCTACGGCGCGTGCCATCGCAAGTACCAACTGACCATTCCCTTCATGCAGCGCTTCTTTGAACTCACGAGGCGCGCCTCCGGCGATTGGCCCGCTGGTTGGACGGGGCAGATCACTTCGAATGCATTCATGAAGCGCGAGTTCGGTTCGAAGCTCATCGAGCAGTTCCTGCCCAAACAAGACTTGCGGCTTGTGGTCGACACGTCCGGCGCCTACGTACCTGGCCACGGCACCCCGACCGTCATCATCGTCGGACGGCCTCAGTCACCCGTGTCCACGTCCGTCAGGGCCGTCCTCGGCATCCGCGGGGAACCCGGCCAGCCAAAGAACCCAGCTGACGGCCTTGTGTGGTCGTCAATCGTCAAGCACGTCCATGATGACAACTATGAGGATGCATACATCAGCGTCGCGAACCTCGATCGCCAGGCGCTGGCTACACACCCTTGGAGCCTCAGCGGAGGAGGGGCCGTCGACTTGCTCAAGCAGATCGACGGAGCCCGGATCGGGACGCTTGACGAACCGACACACAATATTGGCTTCGCCGCAGTCACAGGCGAAGACCCCGTATTCCTCAGTGAGGGTGTCGCGCCGCGCTCCTGGGCTAGAGACGGCGTGCCAGTGCGCCCGTATGTCGAAGGAGAAGGCGTTCGCGACTTCAACCTCGTGACCAAACCCGCCGCCTTTCCATACGAGAACGGTTCCGCGATCCGGGATCTCGGTGGAACTGCCTCGTACTGGCCATTTCGCACCAACCTTCGCATAGGGTCCGCATTCGGCAAGACGCGTGAGGACAGCGGGAAAGCCTGGTACGAGTACATCCTGCCGAACTGGCCGCGACTGACGGCCGACCGCCTGATTGCGTTTGCGTTTGTGGCGACTCACAACCACTTCGTGCTCGACCGCGGCGGGAAGGTCTTCAAACAGTCGGCGCCGGTGATCAAGTTGCCGAAGGAGGCGAGCGAGGACGACCACCTCGCCCTACTGGGCGTCCTCAACTCGTCGACAGCCTGCTTCTGGCTCAAGCAGAACAGCCACAACAAGGGCAGCACCGTTGACAGCAAGGGCGCAAGGCAAACACAGGTGCCGTGGGAGGACTTCTACGAGTTCACCGGGACCACGCTCAAGGACTTCCCGCTCACCCGGGACCTGCCTGCCACCCGTGGGCGGGTGCTCGATGAGTTGGCGCGACGCCTCTCCCACACGATGCCGGACGCAGTCGCAGCCGACGGCATGCCCACGACCGACGCGCTGGTGACCGCTGAGCGCACATCCCGCACTGTGCGTGGGCAACTCGTCGCCCAACAGGAGGAACTCGACTGGGAGGTCTACCGGCTCTACGGGCTCATTGACGGGGACCTGACCTACGCGGGTGACGTGCCCGAGGTTGCGCTCGGTGAGCGGGCCTTCGAGATCGCCTTGGCCCGCACGGTCGCTGCCGGCGACGAGGAGACAGCGTGGTTCAGCCGTCACGGGTCGACGCCGATCACCGAGATCCCGGCGCAGTGGCCGGAGGCCTACCGTGACCTCGTCCAGCGGCGCCTGGACCTCATCGAGTCGGACAAGTTCATCCGGCTTCTCGAGAAGCCGGAGCACAAGCGGCGCTGGGCCACCGAGCCGTGGGACAAGCAGGTCGAGCGAGCGTTGCGCGGGTGGCTGCTCGACCGGCTCGAGGACCGGCGATTCTGGTTCGACGGCAGCGGCCGGCCGGCGCCCACCTCCGTGGCCCGGCTCGCCGACCTCGTCGCCCGCGACCCCGACCTCGTCTCCGTGCTCGAGCTGTGGTCCGGCACGAAGGACCAGCCCGTCGCCACGTCCCTCTCGGCGTTGCTCGCCGACGAGCCGGTCCCCTACCTCGCGGCATACCGGCTCAAGGAGTCCGGCCTGCGCAAGCGCGAGGCGTGGGAGCACACGTGGGACCTCCAACGCAAGGAGGACGCCGGCGAGAAGCTCGATCGGCCGATCCCGGTGCCGCCGAAGTACACGACCGCCGACTTCCGGAAGGCGTCCTGGTGGCGGCACCGCGGCAAGCTCGACGTGCCCAAGGAGCGCTTCATCCTCTACCCCGACGCCGGCCGCGAGACCGACTCGACCGCACTGCTCGGCTGGGCCGGGTGGGACCACGCCCAGCAGGCCCTCGCCATCGGCACGATCATCGGCGAGCGCGAGGCCGAGGGCTGGGCCGACGAGCGCCTGACCCCGCTCGTCGCCGGCCTCGCCGAGCTCCAGCCGTGGGTCGCCCAGTGGCACGACGAGCCCGACCCCACCTACGGCGTCAACCTCGCGCAGTTCTGCGCCGAGCACCTGCGCGACCGGGCCGCCCAGGTCGGCCAGACCCTCGACCAGCTCAAGGCCTGGCGCCCGGCACCGACGACCCGCGGGCGACGAGCCAAGGCGCGGGCCGGCCGACGATGATCGAGCACCAGGTGGATGCCATGAGCCGACCGAAGGAGACGACGTGAGCGCCCTGCTCAAGGACGTCATCACCATCCCCGACCAGGCCGGGGCCGAGGACTACGTCCTGCGCCTCACCGACTCGATCGGCCACGCCGCGGCGAGGCGGACGATCGACGACTATGTCGTCACCCCCGCGCTGACCGAGGCCTTCGACCAGGCGCTCGGGCTCGTCAGCGAGTCGATCGGGTCGGGGGTCAGCCGGGGCGCGTTCCTCGCCGGCTCCTTCGGCTCCGGCAAGTCGCACTTCATGGCGGTCCTGCACGCCTTGCTGCGGCACGAACCGGCTGCCCGAGCGAAGCAGGAGCTCCAGCAGGTCATCGCCAAACACGACGCGGCCCTGCGGGACCGGACGATCCTGCCGCTCGCCTTCCACCTGCTCGGGGCGAAGTCCTTGGAGCAGGCCCTCTTCGAGGGCTACCTGCGCCAGATCCGGGAGCTGCACCCCGACGCCCCGCTGCCCGCCATCCACAAGTCGGATGCCCTCTTCCACGACGCCGACGCCCTGCGCCGGCGCCTCGGCGACGAGGCCTTCTTCGCCGGGCTCAACCAGGGCGCCGCCGGCGGGGCGGACGCGTGGGCTGCCGTCCTCGGCTCGGGGTCGTGGGACTCCACCTCGTATGCGCAGGCTCGCGCCGCCGCAGCGAGCTCGGAGGAACGGCTCAAGCTCGTGAGCGCCCTCGTCGAGACCTATTTCAGCGCCTACACGCAGCAGGCCGAGTACGTCGACCTCGACACCGGGCTGGCCGCGATCGCCACGCACGCGAAGGGTCTCGGCTACGACGCCGTGGCCCTCTTCCTCGACGAGCTCGTGCTCTGGCTCGCCTTCTCGGTGCAGGAGAAGGCGTTCTTCAGCCGCGAGTCGCAGAAGCTGACCAAGCTCGTCGAGTCGTCGACCGGGTCCCGCGCCATCCCGCTCGTCTCCTTCGTCGCGCGGCAGATGGACCTGCGTCGCTGGTTCGCCGACTCGGGCGCGAGCGGCGCCGAGCAGGAGGCCCTCGACCGCGCCTTCAAGCACCAGGAAGGCCGCTTCTCCACCGTCGTCCTCGGCGATGACAACCTGCCCTTCGTCGCCAACCGTCGGCTCCTGCAACCCAAGGACGACGAGGCCCGTGAGGTCCTCGAGGACGCCTTCCGGCGCATCGATCGCAACCCCCGCGTCTGGGACGTGCTGCTCGACGGGATCAACACCGACGAGTCGCACCGCGGCGCGGACGAGAAGGCCTTCCGGTTGACCTACCCCTTCTCCCCCGCGCTCGTGTCGACGCTGCGCTCGCTCGCCAGCGTCATGCAGCGCGAGCGGACCGCGCTCAAGGTCATGCAGCAGATGCTCGTCGACCAGCGCGAATCCTTGACCGTCGACTCCGTCATCCCGGTCGGGGACTCCTTCGACTACATCGTGCAGAGCGGCGGCAACGCGCTCGACCCGCAGGCCGCCGCGCTCTTCCGCTCGGCGGGCCGGCTCTACACCGAGAAGCTGCACCCCCTGCTCCGCTCGATGCACAACCTCACCGAACGGCAGCTGCGCGAGGAGCCGGAGACGGTGCCGGCGGCATACGGCACCGACGACCGTCTCGCCAAGACGCTGCTGCTCTCGGCCGTGGCACCCAACGTGCCCGCCCTCAAGTCGCTCACCGCCGCCCGGCTCGCAGCACTCAACCACGGCTCTGTCGTATCGCCGCTGCCCGGCGGAGAGGCGACCGTCGTCCTGGCCAAGGTGCGCACGTGGGCCCGTGACATCCCCGAGATCCACCTCGACGGCGCCGACACGAACCCCACCATCCGCGTCCAGCTCTCCGACGTCGATCACGAGTCGATCGTCGAGCGCGCCAAGGGCGAGGACAACGAGGGCCGTCGGCGCGAGCTCGTCAAGACCCTCGTCGCAGAGAGCCTCGGTATCGAGCTGGGCCGGCAGGACCTCCAGAGCGCCTACCGGCACGAGATCATCTGGCGCGGCTCGAAGCGGCAGGTCGACCTGCTCTTCGGCAACGTCCGCGACGCCGGCTGGCTCTCCGACGACCACTTCCGCGCCGCCCCCGGCACGTGGCGGGTCGTCATCGACCACCCCTTCGACGAGCCGGGTCACTCCTCAGCCGAGGACCAGCGCCGGCTCGAGGACATGACCGCCCGCGACGTGCAGACCCACACCCTCGTGTGGCTGCCCCGCTTCCTGTCCGATGCCCGGATCCGGGACCTGCGCCGCCTCGTCATCCTCACCTGGCTGCTCGAGGGCCCGGGCGATCGCTGGCAGAGCCACGCCGATCACCTCAACGAGGGAGACCGGGCCCTGGCGAGGAACATCCTCGAGTCGAACCGCAACATGCTGCGCCGCGGACTCGAGGACGCGATCCAGCAGGCCTACGGCGCGGCCAGCGTCCGACCCGGCACGCTCGTCGACGACGCCGGGCACACCCGGACCCTCGTCTCGCTGGATCACATGTTCGCCCCACAGGCCCCCGTCGGCGCCACCCTGGGCGACGCGTTCCGCAACTTGCTCACGCAGGCCTTCGACGCGACCTATCCGGGCCACCCGCGCTTCGAGCCCGGCGACGTCGAGGTGCGGGTCCCGCAGCTGAAGACCGTCGCGGCGCACGTGCACCGGGCGATGGCCGACAAGGAGAAGCGCGTCGAGCTCCAGGGCGACCAGCTCGCCGTCCGCCGCATCGCTGGGCCGCTCGGGGTCGGCACCGCTTCGGAGATGCACTACATCATCGGCGACGACCGCTTCAGCCCGTGGAGCCTCGAGATCGAGAAGGCCCTCGGGCGGCGCGCACAGCATGAAGGCAAGGCGGCCGACGATCCGGTGACCGTCGGGGAGCTGCGCAGGTGGATCGACGAGGTGACGCCGGCACAAGGTCTCGACCCCAACGTCAGCGACCTCGTCATCATCACCTGGGCCGCGCTGCGCCAGCGGGCCTGGTATCAGCACGGCTCGGCGCTGCCGGCCGCCCCCGACCCCGGCTCGGTGCAGCCCTCGCTGGAGCTGCGGCCCCAGCCGAGGCCGCGCGGGGCGGGCGGGCGCGCGGCCGGGGCGGTGGCGGCCGGGCTCCTCGGCATCCCCGTGAAGCCGCACCTCACGGCGCCGGCGGTGGCCGACCTCGTCGAGACCGTGACGAGCAGGGCGGCCGAGCTCGCCAACGACGCGCCCGGTCTGGTCGCGGCACTCGAGCCTGCGTATGGGCGGCTCGGGCTCGATGCGAGCGACGGCGCGGTGGGCCGGCTCGCCACGGCCCGGACCACGACGGCCCTCGTCCAGCGGCTGCGGCACCTGCGGGGCGTTGCGTTGGTGCAGGCGTTGGCCGAAGCGGACCTGGGAGCGGGCACCACCGCGGCCGGCACCTCGCTCGCGAGCGCGGGCGCGGTGACCAGCGCGCTGACGACCTTCCAGTGGAGTCGACTCAACCCGCTCACCGACGCGATGCGGGGCGAGGGCAGACGATCGGACGAGGCCGCGGCGATCGTGGGCCGCCTCCAAGAGGCCCTCGTGTCGGAGGAGTTCGTCACCCCGATCGGGACGGCGCTCGAGAGGGCCGACGACGACATCTTCCGATGGCTCGAGGACCACATCACGCCGACCCCGGCAGCGACGCCGCCCACCGATGGCCCGAAACCGCCTGGCGGCCGGTGGGGTCGCGCGTCCCGGCCGGCGCGCGGTGCCAACGAGGCGCTGCTGGGTGAGGTGCGCAGCTTCCTCGACGAGCATGCCGACGCCGATGTCGAGGTCACCTGGCAGGTGCGCGAATGACCGTGACCGCCCCCAGCGCACCGGTCAGCGTCACGATGATCCTGGCCATGCTCGACGAGGCCAAGCACCCGAGATATCGCTACGAGTCGGGTGTCATCGGCCTGCTGGCCCGGCCCGATCGAGATGCGAGCCAGGACCTCGAGCACGACGGCCAGCTCGTCCGGGTCCGCCCGGCCGAGTCGGCACTGGCCGTGCGCGAGGCGCTGCTGGAGCACCGCGAGGGTGACTGGATGGTCATCCTCACCGACCGCTCCGACGACGACCTCGGCGCCGGCGTGCTGTCCCACCTGGTCTGGAACCGGCTGCGCCGACCCGACCCGTGGGAGGCCGTGCGCACCCGTTTCAAGGCCACCGGGATCGACCCGGCACTGACCGGGCCCGGGAGCCGGGAGCTGGCCACCGCGCTCCTCGCGGCCACCCCCGAAGGTGGCTGGCCCGCGGCACCTGCCGGAGTGCTGACCCGGAGCCATGCCCTGTCCTCGGTCGCGCGCCGGCACCTTGATCTCGACGGGGAGGTCACCGACGTCATCACCGTGCTGGGCTGGTCGGCGCTGCCGGCGGCGACCTCCCGCGTGGCCGACCTGCGGGCGGACTTCGGCGACGTGCTCACCGACGCGACCCTCGACTGGGTCGCGAGCGCCACCGGAGTGGCGGCGGCCCCGGTGCGCGCCCTCATGAGCCGCGGCGAGATCGGCGAGATGGTCCCCCTCGGCCTCGCCGTCCACCTGCTGACCAACGACGGCCCGCTCCACCCCGAGGAACGGCACGTCGCCACCATGGGCCTCGTGCGGTTGGAGCCCCATTGGGGGCTGCCCGTGCCGTCGACGGCCGCGCTCACCGCGTTCGGCTCCGCCGCCACGGCGGTGCTCACGGATCTGACCCGGGCCGAGCGCAACGCCGCCCACGTGAACCGGCTCCTGCAGCGGGCGGATGCGATCCTCGAGCAGACCCAGGCCTCGCAGCTCGCGATCCACTCCGAGCTGCTGCCGCGCAGCTTCCGCACGCGCCTCACTCTGCTCGCCGAGGCGCTTCGCCGGGCCGTCGCCGACCTCGGATCCGGGGGCCCGACCCAGGATGCGAACCAGTCGGTCGAGAGCAGGTGGGAGTTCGCGCGGCAGCACCGCCTCGGAAGGACCACCTCCCCCGAGGTCGACGCGTTCGGTGCCGCGGTCCGGCTCTGGCGCTGGCTGCAGACACCCGAGTCGCCCCCGGACGCCTCCCTCGCCCAGCGGGCCAGACGGCACCTCGACGAGGACGCGTGGGCCGATGCCGCAATCAACGATGCCGTCACCGGGGTCGACGAGCCGGCGCTGTCCGACGCGCTGCGGCTCGTCGTCGAGGCGGCCATGTCCCGCCGCGACCGCTCGGAGCGGGCGTTCGCCCAGTCGCTCGCTGCAGCGACCGCCCGGGACGACGGGGCCGAGCACGGGGGCTTGGACGGCGACGCCGGGCAGGTGTGGTTCCTCGAGAGCCTGCTGCCCAGGGTCGTCCTGCCGATGGCGCGGAAGGTCCCGGTCCTGCTGCTCATCCTCGACGGGATGAGTGCCGCTGCCGCGACGGAGATCGTCGAGGACACCTGCGAGAGGTTGGGCTGGGTCGAGGCGGCGGTGTCAGGCTCGGCCACCCGTCGATCTGCCGCGCTCGCGGTGCTGCCCTCGATCACCGAGGTGAGTCGTGCCTCGATGTTGTGCGGCCGCCTGACCTGGGGCGGGCAGGACCTCGAGCGCAAGGGCTACGAGGAGCTGACCCAGAGGTCCGCAAAGATCAGGGGCGCTCTCTTCCACAAGAAGGGCGTCGACAGCACGACGCCGGGAGCCCTCGTCGCCGAGGGTGTCGGTGCCGCGATCGATGGCCGCGACGGGCTACCGCTCGTCACCGTGGTGCTCAACACCGTCGATGACGCCCTCGACCGCAGCGACCCGGGCGGCACGGTGTGGAACACCGGCGCGGTCAAGCACCTCGAGCCGTTGCTGGCGCGGGCTCGCGCGGCCGGGCGCACCGTCATCATCACCTCAGATCACGGCCATGTCATCGAGCGCCGGATGGGGGTGCAGCGCAGCGCCCCGGACCTGACCAGCGGCCGGTCCCGGGGGGTGGCCGGCCACGTCGAGCCGGACGAGGTCGAGGTCGCGGGGCGCCGGGTCCTCACCCCCGAGAGCCGTGCGGTCCTCGCCGTCAGCGAGGGGCTGCGCTACGGGCCGCTCAAGGCCGGCTACCACGGCGGGGCCAGCGCCGCCGAGGTCGTCGTGCCCGTGGCGGTCCTGCTGCCCGACGAGCACACCAACGACTCGAGCCTGCCGCTGCTGTCCCCGCAGGCACCGGCGTGGTGGTCGATGCCGACAGCGGCTACAGCGGCGGCACCCGGATCACCGACGGCGAGAAGCGAGCCCGGCGGCATACGGCCGCGGCCCACGAAGCGGAAGGGCGCTGCGCCCGGGCCCACGCTCTTCGACGAGCTCGCGCCGGCGGAGACGATACCCGCGGCGCAGCGCGAGGAGCCCTCGACCGGGCGGTCCGTCGTCGCGAGCGGGACGTACACCTCCCAGCGCGGGATGACCGGGCGGCTGAGGATCACCGACGCGCAGGTCGCCGCGCTCATCGACGCCCTCGTTGCGGCGCCCGAGGCGCGCCTGCCCAAGCCGGTCGTGGCCTCGGCGTTGGGCCTGCCGGAGTTCCGGCTCGTCGGCGCCCTCTCGCAGATCCAGCAACTGCTCAACATCGAAGGCTTCGGCGTGCTGCGGATGGACGTGGACGGTCAGACGGTCGTGCTCGACGAACGGCTGCTGCGCGACCAGTTCGAGCTGCGGTGATGCACCGATGATGATTGCCGAGGTCTCGAACCGGCGCCGTCGTGACGTCATCGGGGCGCTGCGCCGCGGCACGGTGCCCGAGTCGGGTCTCGACCTGCTCGCGGTCGGTCTCGACCGGTTCACGGTGGCCCTCGATGCCGAGCTCGACGCGGTCGCCGATGGCGGCGCGGTGTTCAAGGCGGTGCGCGGCGAGTACGGCGCGGGCAAGACGTTCTTCACCCGGCACCTCGCGGAGCGGGCGCTGCGTCGCGGATTTGCCGCGGCCGAGGTGCAGATCTCGGAGACGGAGACCCCGCTGCACCGGCTCGAGACCGTCTATCGGCGGATCACGGAGTCGCTGCGGACCGCGTCACTGCCGCCGAGCGCCTTCCGCGGGATCCTCGACTCGTGGCTCTTCACGCTGGAGTCGGACGCGCTCACTGCGGACCCGGCGTTGGAGCACGCCGGGGCGGGCGCGCTCGCCGACGCGGTGGATGGCCTGCTCGAGCGGCGGCTCGCGGAGGTGAGCACGAGGACGCCGGTCTTCGCCCGGGCGCTGCGCGGCTACCGGGCGGCGGTGGTGTCCGGCGACGGGGCCGCGGCCGACGGGCTGGCGGCGTGGATGGGCGGGCAGCCGCAGGTGGCCGCATCGGCGAAGCGCGCGGCCGGGATCCGGGGCGAGCTCGACCACTTCGGGGCGTTCGGCTTCCTGCAGGGGCTGCTCACCGTGCTGCGCGACGCCGGGCACCCGGGGCTCGTGCTCGTCCTCGACGAGGTCGAGACGCTGCAACGGGTGCGCGGCGATGTCCGGGACAGGGCGCTCAACGCCCTGCGACAGTTGATCGACGAGGTCGACGCGGGACGCTTCCCCGGCCTCTACCTCCTCATGACGGGAACGCCCGCCTTCTTCGACGGCCCGTCGGGGGTGTCGCGGCTGCCGCCGCTCGCGCAGCGGCTCGCGACGGACTTCGGGACGGATGCCCGCTTCGACAACCCGCGGGCGGTGCAGATCCGGCTGCCCGGGTTCGACCACTCGTCGCTCGTGTCGCTGGGCGTCAAGGTCCGAGACCTGTATGCCGGCGGCAGCCTCGTGCCGGAGCGGATTGCGGACCGGGTGGACGATGCCTATGTCTCGGACCTGGCCACGGCGGTGGCCGGCCGGCTCGGTGGCCGGGTCGGGATCGCGCCGCGGATCTTCCTCAAGAAGCTCGTCGCCGACGTCCTGGACAGGGTCGACCTCTTCGAGGACTTCGCCCCCCGGGTGAACTACGCCCTCACCGTCCAGACGGGCGAGCTGACCGACGTCGAGCGGGTGGCTCGCGGGCCTCAATCACCGGATGACCTCGAGCTCGACGTCGAGGCTGCCGACAGCGATGGATGACGTCGATGGCTGACGGCGGGTCGGGCGCGTTCGACCTGCTGCATCCGGTCATCCAGCACCACGTCGTCAACACGCTCGGCTGGCACGGGCTACGACCCCTGCAGGAGCAGGCGATCGAACCGGTCCTGCGCGGACACGACTGCCTGCTCATCGCACCCACGGCCGGCGGCAAGACCGAGGCCGCCATGCTGGCGCTGCTCACCCGGATGGAGCAGGGGCAGTGGCCGGGGCTGTCGGTGCTCTACGTCTGCCCGCTCAAGGCGCTGCTCAACAACCTCGAGCCGCGGCTGGCCTCGTATGCCGGGTGGCTCGGTCGCGAGGCGCTCGTGCGGCACGGGGACACCACCGCCGGGCAGCGCAAGCGTCAGATGCTGGAGCGCCCGTCGATGCTGCTCACGACCCCCGAGTCCCTCGAGTCGATGCTCGTCTCGCGGCTGCTCGATGCCAGGCACATGTTCGCCGACGTGCGGGCGGTCGTCATCGACGAGGTGCATGCCTTCGCCGGGGACGATCGCGGGTGGCACCTGCTGGCCGTCCTGGAGCGGCTGACCGCGATCGCGGGTCGCCCCGTGCAGCGCATCGGGCTGTCGGCGACGGTCGGCAACGCGGAGGCCCTGCTGTCCTGGATGCAAGGTGGGCCTGCCGGGCGCGCCCGGCCCCGCACGGTCGTCGCGCCCCGGCCCTCCGGCGCCGCGGCGCCCGAGCTGAGACTCGACTACGTCGGGAACATCGGCAACGCCGCGAAGGTCGTCAGCGGCATACATCTCGGTGAGAAGCGGCTCGTCTTCGCGGACTCGCGCAGGACCGTCGAGGCGCTGGCGGTGCGGCTGCGGGAGCGCGAGATCGACACCTACGTGTCGCACTCCTCACTCTCGGTGGACGAGCGGCGGCGGGCCGAGGCGGCCTTCGCCGAGGCGCGCAACTGCGTCATCGCCTCCACCTCGACTCTCGAGCTCGGCCTCGACGTCGGCGACCTGGACCGCGTGCTCCAGGTCGGCGCACCCACCACGGTGGCCTCGGTGCTGCAACGGCTGGGCCGGACCGGGCGCCGGGCGGGCAGCGCTCGCAACCTGACGTTCCTCGCGACGGACGACAGCGAGTTCCTTCGGGCAGCGGGGCTGCTGCTGCTCATGGACGACGGGTTCGTCGAGCCGGTCATCGCGCCGCCGCAGCCGCGACATGTGGCGGCCCAACAGTTCCTGGGGACCGCGCTGCAGAAGGGCCGGATCTCGCTCGCGGACGAAGCGTCATGGATGGCCGAGCTGGCGCTGGCCTCCCCGGAGGAGCTGCGGGCCATTGCGAGCTGGCTCGTGTCGACCGGGCATCTGGACACGGACGAGGGGCTGGCCTTCGTCGGGCCGGCCGCCGAGAGACGATACGGGCAGCGCAACTTCATGGAGCTGCTGGCCGTCTTCACGGCGCCTCCCGAGGTGACGGTCCTGCACGGTCGCCACGAGATCGGCAGCGTCGACTCGATGCTGTTGGTGACGAAGGTGCAGGGGCCACGGATCATCACCCTCGCCGGGCGTCCCTGGGAGATCACCCACATCGATTGGCGCCACCGGCGTGCCTACGTCGAGCCGAGCGAGCAGGTCGGCGAGTCGAAGTGGATGGGCGAGTCGCGCCCGTACTCCTTCGAGCTGGCCGATGCGATCCGGCGGGTCCTGGTGGGGGAGACCCCGCCTGGGGCCGAGCTGACGAAGCGGTCGCTCGTGCGACTGGATGCGTTGCGGGCGCAGTATGCCCATCGGGTCGCGATCGGCTCGACCGTGGTGGCAGACGACGGCGGGCAGGTGCGCTGGTGGACGTTTGCCGGCGCCCGGGCCAACGTCGTGCTGACGGCTGCGCTGGGCGAGGTGGCGCCAGAGCTCCTGGACGAGTGGACTTTCGGCAACCTGCACGTCTCTCTGCGATCCGATGCCACGGCCGGCGCGGTCGGCTCGGCGCTGCGGATGGCCCGCGGGGTGCTCGGCGACGACCTGATCAGCGTGCGCCCAGCCGTCACGGAGCAGGCTCTGCGGAGACTCAAGTTCTCCGAGATGCTGCCGCCGGCGCTCGCGGTCGCGACGCTCTCGGCCCGCACCGCCGACTATCGCGCGGCTGCCCGGATTGCGAGGTCCGCCGTCACGTGAAGGTCCGCCGTCAGGTGAAGGTCCGCAAAGTCGGGCAAAGATCCGCAAAGTCGGGCAACCCGAAGGCGGGCGGCGAGGACCAACGTCGGTTGGTCGCATCTTCGCGCCGCAGGCTGGGTCGGGGCACGTCACCGTGCGGGCCCAGATCCACCCGATGACGGGTGGCCGGCTTCCTGTTCGGCCTTCGGGTAGAGGTGGCCGATCCGCTTCTCCGCCTCATCCCGCATCCACCTGCCGTAGCTGCGGACGTCCTCGGCGAGGCCGGTCGCGCGCGGCCAGCGCTGCTCACGCGTCGAGGGCCCCGCACCACCCGAGTGAGCGCCTCCGCGCCCCCCACTCGAGTGGCCTCGTCATCCACAGGGGGGTGTGGACAAAGAGGCCACTCGAGTGGGCGAGCCAGGGCGCGATGGCGATCCTGGCAGAGGCATTCCACAGCCTCATTCGGGCCATGCTCAGCTTCTCGGGAGGGTTGGCCTCGCCTGTCCGGTCGAACCAGTAGAGGGTGCGCGAGTACAGAATGTTGGAGTCGATGAAGACCCTGTGCGGCCCGATTGCCCCCGTGGCTGGCGACCCTGCCGGGCAATGCCCGGCAAGGCCACCGCACGAGATCAGTAGTCGATGTCTCGCAACTCGGCGAAAGCAGCCCGCTCACGCTCGCGGCGCGCGCTTCGCTCGGCCAAGACGTCGTCCGCGTAGAGCCTGGTGTGGCTACCGACCTTGTGCGCCGGCAGCCGTCCCTCCTTGATCATGCCCATCAAGGTCGGACGAGAGATCGACAGGACCGCCGCAGCGGTCGTCGTCGTCAGCTCCTTCGGCAGCGTCCCGATCGTCACCGTTCCCCCTCTGGCCATCATGCGAAGTACCTCTTGCAGGATCTGGCCCAGCTCGGGTGGCAGTGGCTCCACTCGCTCGCCGTGCCGTTCGACGGTGAGCACGCCCTCGGGCCCCTCGAGCCCAGCCAAGATCTGCCCCGCGAGCTTCGCCTCACGCTGCGTGGTCATCAACCGGCTGCTGTCCGGCACTTTGGTCACCATTACTGAACTCCTCGCGCTGCCCTCGTCGGGCTGCATGCGCATCACGATTACAGATACAAGCGTAGGTAGTTGCTGATGTAAGTGCAAGTTATGGCGGCATGCCGGGTTCAGGTGTTGAGATGGACGCACGTCATGCGTTGTAATAGCCGCCGTCGTCACGTTGTTTTGGACGGATCCTTGATGTTGGGACAGACGCTTGACAGCGACGAGATTCGGGGCTCGGATGCTGCGGCCCTCTCGCATGGTGGCCGGAAGGAGCCGGCCGGCCGAGCATCATGGCCCACGCCGTCCCCACAGCCACGCCGCGACCAGCTTCGGTCCACATCCGATTCGATGTATCTGCGCGCCGTATGTGACGC
>JAKDLQ010000113.1 GCA_030452775.1 Micrococcales bacterium
GGCCGGCGGATGGCGGCGCGGGTGGCGCCCCGGGTGTCCACGACGGAGGCGCTGACGGAGGTGCTGATGGTGGCGCCGAGGGGCCGGCGGATGGCGGCGCGGGTGGCGCCCCGGGTGTCCACGACGGAGGCGCTGATGGTGGCGCTGACAGGGGGGCCTGAGCCCCGTAGCGAGGGGGGCGGTGGATCGATCGGGCCCCCGCCCCTCGCAGGCTCCCGTCCCGTGGTCCGAGAATGAGCAGATGATGACCGCAGGATACGATCCGGTCGCACGCGCGACCGGGCTCGACGTTGCCACCTTCGCCGCGACGTACTGGGGCCGACAGCCACTTCTGCGTCGGGCCACTGACCTGCCGAGCGAGGGGTTCACGGACCTGCTCGACCTCGACGCCGTCGACGAACTGGTCTCACGACGCGGGCTGCGCACGCCCTTCCTGCGGATGGCCAAGGAGGGCGATGTCCTCGGGTCGGGCCGGTTCACCCGCGGCGGCGGCGCTGGCGCGGAGATCAGCGACCAGGCGGCCGACGACAAGGTGCTGGCCGAGTTCGCGGCCGGGGCCACGCTTGTGCTGCAGGGGCTGCACCGGATGTGGCCGCCGGTGATCGACTACGCCGCCGTTCTCGCCACGCAGCTCGGACACCCGGTCCAGGTCAACGCCTACATCACCCCCTCGCAGAACACCGGCTTTGCGCCGCACTACGACGTGCACGACGTGTTCGTGCTCCAGTTCGCCGGCCGAAAGCGCTGGCGGATCCACGAGCCGGTGCTCACCGCGCCGCTGCGCGACCAGCCCTGGGACGCGCGTCGGGAAGCCGTCGCACAACGAGCGGCCGAGGAGCCGGTGCTCGATGTCGTCCTCGAGCCCGGGGACGCGCTCTACCTTCCCCGCGGTTATCTCCACGCCGCCAGCGCGCTGGGCGAGGTCTCCGGCCACCTCACTATCGGCGTCCAGCCGGTGACGCGTGCGTTCCTCGCCGAGCAGGTGCTGGGCGCGCTCAGCGACGACCCCGAGCTGCGCGTGTCACTACCGGCAGGCGCCGACCTCACCGATCCCGCGGTCCTCGAGAGCGAGCTCAAGGCAACGCGCACAGCGCTCCACACCGCGATCGACCGGCTCTCCGACGAGCGGGTCGCCCGCGCGGTGAGCGGCCACCTCGAGCGCCGTACCCGGCCCGCTCCGATCTCGCCGCTTGCCCAACTCTCCGCCGCCGCAGCGCTCACCCCTTCGGATGTCGTCCGGCTGCGGGCGGGGTTGCGCTACAGCCTGACCCGCGACGGCGGCCAGTTCGCGTTGCGCGCGATGGAGCGGACCACCACGGTCCCGGCCAGGCTCGAACCGGCGCTGACCCGGCTGCTCGGCGGCGACCCGGTGCGGCTCGCCGACCTGTCCGAGCTCGACGAAGCCGACGCCCTCACGCTCGTGCGTCGGCTGCTGCGCGAGGGCATCGTCGTTCCGGACCCGCGGTGAGCGCGCTCGGGCCGGCTCCGCGAGAGTCGGCCAGTCGTTGCGCGCTCCAGGCCGAGCTGCGAGGTGACCCGATGCTCGGTACCGCACCCCCGGCCCGAAGGATGCTGCTGATCGAGCAGCCCGGGCCGTGGGGGCCGCGTGCGTTGCTCGACGGCCGCGACGACGCCCGGGTGGCCGAGCAGGTCGACGTGCTCGCGGCAGCGGCCGGGCTCCGCGTGCAGGCGATCCGACACCCCGGTCGGCACACGATCACGCCCGGACGCCGGTCGCTCGCGGTCGCCGACATCGCCTCGCGACACATCTCCCACTGGACCGTGTCCGACCTCCCGGAACTCCTGCGCCAGCTCGCCTCGAGTGCAGATGACGATCCTGACGCGGCATACCGCAGGCTGCTCGCACAGCCCGCCGACGTCACCCGCGACCACGACCCGCTCTACCTGGTCTGCACCCACGGCCGGCACGACGCCTGCTGCGCCCTGCGCGGCAGGCCGCTGGTGCAGGCGCTGCACACGCTCCGGCCGGGCCGGGTGTGGGAGACGACTCATGTCGGTGGCGACAGGTTCGCAGCGAACCTCGTGGTGCTTCCCTATGGGGACATGTACGGACGCGTGCTGCCGTTGGCGGCGGACGAGCTGATCAGCCATGTCGACCGGGGCGAGGTCGTCGCGGGTCTGATGCGCGGGAGGCTCGGCCTGGCGCCGATCGCTCAAGCCGCCCTCGTCTTCGCCCACCTGCAACTCGGGGTGCCAGGGCGTGACGCGCTCCGCGTCCTCCGGGCTGATCGGGTCTCCGACGACCTCTCCCGGGTCACCCTCGACACACCCGACGGGGCGGTGGTGGTGGAGATCGCGATGTCGACCTCTCCTCCGGCACAACTGACCTGCCAGGGACCGGCTCACGCTCGGGCGCGGGTGTACCGAGGCGTGCGGATCACCGTCCTGCAGGGATAGTCCAGGACATCAGCCGTTGAGAGCCGAGATCCGCCCCTGATCGCGCGGTCCCGGGGCGGTACGCACGCTGCTTGGTGTACGGCATACGGCATACGGCATGGGCCTTGGTAGAGGGGCACTGTCGGCGCCGCATGATGGAATCGCAAGGTGGTCATCCTCCGTCGTGCCCCCGCCGCACTCACGGCACCGGTGCGTCTCGACCCGTCCCAGCGTCGCGCCCTCGAGTCGAGGGCCGAGGTGCTGCGGGTCCTCGGGGCGCCGGGGACCGGCAAGTCGAGGCTGGCGGTCGAGATCGTCGTCGACGCCGTCCAGCGAGGGGTGCGGGCGGACCACTGCCTCATGCTGACCGCGACCCGCTTCTCAGCCGCCAGACTGCGCCAGCAGGTCACGGCGCGGCTGGATGGGACCTCCAGTGAGGCGCTGGCCCGCACGTGGCAGGCATTCGGCTTCGGAGTGCTGCGCAGCGAGGCGGCCCTGCGGGGCGACCCGCCACCGCGACTGCTGAGCGGTCCGGAGCAGGACGTCATCCTGCGTGACCTGCTCGCCGGTCACGCCGCCGGTGACGCGCCCGGTCCGATGTGGCCCGCGTCGGTGCTCGAGGCGCTGGCCACGCGCGGCTTCCGCAGCGAGTTGCGCGACCTGCTCATGCGCGCCGTCGAACACGGGCAAGGACCGGACGACCTCGAGAATCTCGGCCGGGTGCACGAGCGGCCTGAGTGGGTGGCGGCTGCCCACGTGCTCCGAGAGTACGACGAGGTGACGTCCTTCTCCCGGCACGGCGCCTATGACCCGGCGTGGATCCTCACCGCGGCCGCCGACCGGCTCGAGGACGAGCCTGGAGCCCTTGACCGTCTGCATGAGCGGATCGAGCTCATCGTCGTCGATGACGCGCAGGAACTGACCTCGGCGGCGGCTCGCCTGCTGCACGTGGCAACGCGCGGTGGGCCGCGGGGGCGACCCCGCGTCGTGCTGCTCGGCGATCCGGACTCTGCGGTGCAGACGTTCCGCGGCGCGGACCCACGCTTTCTTGCCGACCGCTGGGAGGTCCTCGGCAAGCGGCGAGAGACGGTCATTCTCGAGGTGACCCACCGGCTGCCCGATGCCCTGATCGCCGTGGCGGGACGGGTGAACCGGCGGATCGGGTCCATCGGCGGCGGGCGACAGCGCCGGGTGTCGACGGCCGGACCCACGGCCGCGCCGACGGCAGTGTCAGCGCCCGAGCCAGTGCGGTCGGGCGGTGTCGACGCCGTCGAGGTGGCGCTACTGCGATCGGCGGCCCAGGAGACGAGCCACATCGCCTCGGTGCTGCGCCGGGCCCACCTCATCGAGGGCATCCCATGGAGCGACATGGCCGTCATCGTCCGCGCGTCAGGTCGCGCCGATAGCCTGCGGCGGCAGTTGTCCCACTCCGGGGTCCCGGTACAGGCCGGCGCCGCTGAGGCCCCGGTCCGGGACGAGAGCGCGGTGCGCCCGCTGCTGGCGGTCCTGGAGGAATGCACTCGGATCGTGCGGGCGGCGAGCCACGGCGAGGCGCACGACATCGACCCGATGCGAGCCGCCGACCTCATCGTCTCGCCGCTCGGAGGCTCCGACACGGTCGGTCTGCGGCGCCTGCGCCGGGTGCTGCGCCAGGAAGAGCTGGCTGCGGGCGGAGGGCGCTCGAGCGATGTGTTGCTGGCCGAGCTGCTGCAGCAGCCAGCCCGGGCCCGACTGCTCGGGACGGTGGCCTCTTCGGCTGCGCGGGTTGCTGCCTCGATTGCGGCCGGGGTGGCGGCCGCTCGGGTGACCGAGGGCGGGCGCTGGGCGTCGGGGGTCTCGGCCGAGTCGGTCCTCTGGGAGATCTGGCAGGGTGCCGGCGTCGCGCGGGGGTGGCGCCGCCAGGCCCTTTCCGGGGGGCCGGGGTCAGAGCGGGCCGATCAAGACCTCGATGCGGTGCTCGCGCTCTTCGACGCCGCAGGCGCCTTCGTCGACCGACTCCCGACGGCCGGGCCCGACACGTTCCTCGAGCACGTGCTCGGCCAGGACGTGCCCGGCGACACGTTGCTCGTCGGCGCCCAGAGCGGCGACCGGGTGCAGCTGCTGACCCCGCAGACGGCCGCTGGACGAGAGTGGCGGATCGTCGTGGTCGCGGGGGTGCAGGAGGGGGTCTGGCCCGACCTGCGACTGCGCGGCTCGGTCCTCGGGTCCGAGGATCTTGTCGACGTCGTGGCCGACCGGCCGCTCGGCTTCCGGGCCGCCCAGGCCGCGGTGCGTTACGACGAGACGCGCCTTTTCCACGTTGCGGTCACCCGCGCCACCGAGCGCCTGCTCGTCACTGCCGTCGGCAACGAGGACGAGCAACCATCCGTCTACCTCGACCTCGTCCAGCCACCCCAGGGGACCCGGATGGCCGACGAGGTACGGCCGCACACCGACGCCGAGCGGACCATGACCCTGACGGGTCTGGTCGGCCAGTTGCGTCGCGAGGTGGCCAGCGCGGACCCGGGCGTCGCCGGGCCGGCAACGGCGCTGCTCGCGCTCGCGGCTCGCTCGGGGGTTCGGGGAGCGGACCCCGCCTCGTGGTGGGCACTGCGCGAGGTGACCAGCGATGGGCCCGTCCGGGCGCCTGACGAGGTGGTGATGGTGTCGCCGTCCAAGGTCGAGTACTTCGCCGAGTGTGGGCTGCGGTGGTTCCTGACCTCGGTCGGCGGCGAGGGTGTCTCGTCCGGCGCCGCCGCGGTCGGCACCTTCGTACACGACATCTGTGCCGAGTTGCCCGAGGCGCCGTTGGCCGACCTCGAGGCGGAGGTCGAGTCGCGCTGGGGGCGGCTCGGACTCACTCCGGGGTGGGTCACCGAGCGGACCCGGACGGAGGCCCACGAGATGGTGGCCCGGTTCGCCTCCTATCGCGACGCCGCCCGCGCGGACGGTTGGGAGGTCGTCGGGATCGAGACAGATTTCCGGGTGGCTGTGGGCCGGGCCGTGGTGCGCGGCCGGGTCGACCGGATCGAGCGCTCCGGGGCCGGCGAACTGCGGATCATCGACCTCAAGACGGGCACGAGCAAGCCGACCAAGGCCGAGCTCGAGCAGCACGGGCAACTCGGCACGTATCAGGTCGCGATCGAGGAAGGGGGGTTCCCCGAAATCGGTGATCGTAGTGCCGGAGCCGCGCTCGTCTACATCGGCAAGGGCGGGCTCGCCGGCCTCAAGCCAGGAGTGCTCACTCAGGAGCCGTTGGCAGTCGCGGCGGACCCGACGTGGGCACGCCACCTGCTCGAGTCCACCGCAGAGGGGATGGGCGCCGCTGAGTTCACCGCCGCGCAAGGGAAATCCTGCAAAACCTGCCCGCTCAAGTCGTCCTGTCCGGTCCAGCCGGAGGGAGATGCACTGTGAGCCGCCGCCCGCCTGCGACCTCACCGGTCCTCGGTGTCGCCCCTGCTGGCACGAGTGTCGGGGATATCGGGGGGAGCGGTGCCCCCATCGCGTACTCCGCGATGGACATCGCCCGGGCGCTCGAGATGCCACCTCCGACGGCAGAGCAGGTGCGGGTCATCGAAGCCGGGCCACGTCCGTTGCTCGTCGTCGCCGGCGCCGGCTCGGGCAAGACCGAGACGATGGCTGCGCGTGTCGTCTGGCTCGTCGCCAACGGGCTCGTCGCCCCTGACCAGGTGCTCGGTCTGACCTTCACCCGGAAGGCAGCGGCCGAACTCTCGCAGCGCATCGCCAGGCGGCTGCGTGGGCTGGTGCGGGCCGCGCTGTGGACCCCGCCCGACGACGACGGCACCGGAGCAGAGGTGCTCGGCGGGACCCCTACCGTGTCGACCTACCACGCCTATGCAGGCCGTCTCGTGCGCGAACACGCCCTCCGGGTGGGGATCGAGCCGGAGTTCCGCGTCCTGACCGATGCGGGCAGCTGGCAGCTGGCGGCGGAGGCGGTCGCTCGGTGGGACGGCCCGATGGAGGGGATGTCCAAGTCCGAGTCGACGGTGATCCAGGCCGTCATGTCGCTGGCGGGTGAGATGGCCGAGCACGTCCGCACGCCCGCCGAGGTCATCGATCATCTCGATGCGGTCATCGCGGCGATCGAGGCACTGCCCGATGGCCCCGGCATGGGGACACGGGCCCCGGCGAAGGAGGCGCTCACGGTGCTGCGCGAGCGACGTCTCGTGCTGCCGGTCGTGCAGGACTTCCTCGACCTGAAGCGGCAGCGTGAGTCGCTCGACTTCGCCGATCAGATGGCCATCGCGGCACGCCTCGCAAGCTCCGTCGCGACGGTGGCAGACATCGAGCGCGAACGTTTCCGGGCGGTGCTGCTCGACGAGTTCCAGGATACGTCCGAGGCTCAGTTGGTGCTGCTACGGGCGCTCTTCCACGATGAGTCGGTGGCCCTGACCGCGGTCGGTGACCCGAATCAGTCGATCTACGGGTGGCGCGGCGCGAGCGCGACGACCCTGCAGCGGTTTCCGCAGACGTTTTCCGACGCTTCCGGGGTGGCCGACGTCCTGCCGCTCTCGACGAGTTGGCGCAACGACCGGCTCATCCTCGACGCGGCCAACATCACGGCAGGCCCGCTTGCGACTGCCCACGTCGAACCGCTCACGCCCCGGACCGAGGCCGGTGCCGGGGTGATCGAGGTGGCTCGCCTCGACACGGACGAGGAGGAGGCGGACCATCTGGCCCGGTGGGTGGCCGCCCGATGGCGCTCACCCAGCGGCCGCCGCAGCGGTCAGACGGCCGCCGTGCTCTGCCGCCGCCGGTCCTCCTTCCCGGTCGTCATCGAGGCGCTCCGACAACAAGGGCTCCCCGTCGAGGTGATCGGCCTCGGCGGCCTGCTGATGACGCCCGAGGTGGGGGACCTCGTCTCAGCGCTGTGGATCGTGCAGGATCCCACCCGCGGGGACCACCTCATGCGCCTGCTCACCGGGCCGATCGTCAGACTCGGTGCGGCAGACCTTGACGGACTGTGGTCCTGGGCCCGTGAACAACACTCACGGCCGTGGCGTCCCGGACACCCGACCGGTCGGCAGGACGCCTTGCCGATCCCACAGGCGTCAGGCGATGTCGCTCACCTCAGCGGGGCATCAAGGATCGGCGCTCCCCCAGAGCCCGACGCCGCTGACGTGGATCGGCGGGGCTCCGACCT
>JAKDLQ010000114.1 GCA_030452775.1 Micrococcales bacterium
GGAGCCCGTGTGCCCCGAGGGCGAAGTCGACCTGCCCCATCCGCCACGGCCGGCCGCTGGCGGTGACCATCCGATGCGTGGCCGACGAGATCGCCGCCGCCGCGGACCTCGTCAAGGGCAAGGCCGAGCGGGTGCCCGCTGCCCTCGTCCGCGGGCTCGGCGCGCTGGTCACGGGCGCCCGACCCGGCCAGGGCGCTCGGGACCTGCTGCGGACCGGGACGGACGACTGGTTCGGATACGGCCAGGTCGAGGCCGTGCGGGCGGCGCTCGGCATCGAACCGGGCAGCGCGTCGGCGCGGCAGGTGGGCATCCCACCCGTGAGCGGCGACACCCGGGCGCGATCCCTGGCGCGGGCCGTCGGCGTCGCCCTGCACGCCGTCCCCGGCGCCACCGCCGACGTCGGACCGCAGAGCATCACGCTTGGCGCCGACAGTCCCTATGACCTCGGCCGCGTGACGGCGCGTCTGCAGGCCGCGCTGTGGTGCGACGGCTTGGTCGGCACACCATCGCCACCATCCGCCGACGAGCTCTCGGTCGCGGTGGGCATCAGCCCGGTCGGGAGCCGTCCACCGCCTGCCGGCGGGGCGCCCTGACGGGGCTAGTCGGTGGCTCAACAGTTGGCTCAACGGTGAGTCGTGGGTTGCTGGGCGGTGGCTCACATGGTGAAGACGACCTTGCCGAAGACGTCGCCGTCGATCATCTTGGCGAACCCGTCGCGGGCGTCGGCCAACGGCATGACGGAGTCGATCACCGGTTCGACGCCCTGCGAAGTGACGAACTGCGCCAAGAGGACCAGCTCGTCACGGGTGCCCATCGTCGAGCCGATGACCCGGAGCTGCTTGAAGAAGATCTTCGTCAGCTCGGCCTTGGCGGGGGCATCGCCCGAGGTGGCGCCCGAGACGACGATCGTGCCCCCTGGCCGCAGAGAGTTGATCGAGTGGCTCCAGGTCGCCGCCCCGACGGTCTCCATGACGGCCTCCACCCGGGCCGGTAGCCGCTCCCCCGAGCCGAAGACCCGGTCCGCGCCGATCTCGAGCGCCCGCTCGCCGCGGGCCTCGTCGCGCGAGGTCGCCCACATGCGGTATCCGGCAGCCGAGCCGAGCTGGATGAGCGCCGTCGCGACACCGCCCCCGGCGCCCTGCACGAGCACCGTGCCCCCGGGCCGGACGCCGGACTTCGTGAAGAGCATGCGGTATGCCGTGAGCCAGGCCGTCGACAGGCAGGCCGCCGCCTCCCACGAGAGCGCCTCCGGTTTGGGCACGAGGTTTGCGCTCGGGACCAGGACCCGCTCGGCAAGCGTCCCGTCGTGCAACTCGGACAGCAGCGTCCGGCGTGGGTCGAGGGTCTCCTCGCCGCGCCACCCGTCGGACGGGATGACCGCGTGGACGATGACCTCGTTGCCGTCCTCGTCGACGCCGGCCCCGTTCGCAGCCGAGAATCATCGGCAGCTTGTCGGCACCGAGCCCGACACCGCGCAACGACCAGACGTCGTGATGGTTGAGAGCCGCAGCCCGCAGCGACACGACGGACCAGCCATCCCTCGGCCGGGGATCAGGTCGCTCGTCGACGACGAGGCCAGCGAGCGGGTCGGATGCGGACATACTGACGGCATGAGCAGCGAGCATGCCAAGCAGACTAGCCAGCGGCTCGGGTGCGGAGCGGTAGGGTCCGAACTGTGACTGAGAACCACACGCTGCACGAGCCCATCTCGTCTCGCCCTGCGCGCGTGGTGGACCCGCGATCAATCGCTCTCGTCGCGGTCTTCGCCGCCCTCATCGTCGTCGCCGCGGTCCTGCCCGGCATCCCGATCGGGGCGCTCGGCGTCCCGATCACTCTCCAGACCTTCGCCGTGATGCTCGCCGGTTTGTGCCTGGGCCCGGTCCGGGGCACGCTCGCCGTCCTGCTCTACCTCGTGCTCGGGTTTGCTGGCCTGCCGGTCTTCTCCGGCGGGCGATCGGGCCTGCAGGTGATGGCGACGCCGAGCGCCGGCTACCTCGTCGGCTTCGTCTTTGCGGCCTTCGCCGTCGGCTACGTCGCGCGCTACGTGCTGCGGACCCAGCCACGCCCGCGCTGGGTGCCCCTGTTGTGGATCGGCGCGATGCTCACCTCGATCGTCTTCGTCCACACCTTGGGCATCATCGGGATCTCCATCAACGCCGACGTCCCGCTGAGCACGGCATTCAAAGGTGACCTCGTCTTCTACCCGGGTGACATCGTCAAGAACCTCGTCGCAGCCGTGGCGGCCGCAGCCGTCCACCGTGCCTTCCCCGACATCCTCGTGCGCCCGGTGCGCTGACCGCCCCGAGCCGGCCTCCGCACCCGCGCCATGACGACGATCGAGCTGGACGAGGTCATCGTCGAGGTTGCGGCCGATGGCGGCCCGTCACGACGCCGCCTGCTCGGCCCGGTCTCGACGCGACTGACCGAGCATCGCGTGTCGGTCATCGGCGCCAACGGCTCTGGCAAGTCGACGTTGCTGCGCCTGCTCAACGGCCTGTCCCTGGCCACCTCGGGCCGGGTCACCGTGGCCGGGCGTGATGTCAAGACCGACGGCGCGGCCGTGCGCCGCCTCGTCGGCTTCGGCTTCACCGACCCCCTCTCGCAGCTCGTCATGCCGACCGGACGCGAGGACGTCGAGCTGTCGCTGCGCCGGTCGCACCGCGACCGGGACACCCGCAGGAAGGCGGCAGAGGCGGTCCTGCTTCGCTTCGGACTCGGGCACCTCGCCGACCAGAGCATCTACGAGCTCTCCGGCGGAGAACGACAACTGATGGCGCTCACGGCGCTCCTCGCCACCGACCCCGAGGCCCTCGTCCTCGATGAGCCCTCGACGCTGCTCGACCTGCGCAACACCATGCTGCTGCGACGGGCTCTGACCGCCCTGCCGCAGACGCTGGTGTTCGCCACCCACGACCTCGAGCATGCCCTGGAGGCGGAGCGCACCCTCGTGATCGAGGACGGGCTCGTGGCGTTCGACGGCGACCCGGCAGGCGCCGTGCAGTACTACCGGGCGCGAGCCGAGGCTCTCGGATGACGACCGGACGAGCCACCCGGGGCTTCGGGCTGTTCGGGTCCCCCGTGCCGGGGCACTCGCTCGTGCACCGCGCCCCGCTGTGGGTGAAGTTCGGCTTCGTCCTGCTCGTCGGTGTCTCGACCTTCGTCGTGCGCGACTGGCGCGTGTCCGCCGCCGTCTGCGGCGTGGTGCTCCTCGTGCACCTGGCCTCGGGCCTCGGCCTGCGACGGCTGATGCGCTCGCTCGCACCGCTGCTCCCCATCCTCGTCGTGCTCACCGGATTCCAATGGTGGAGCCACGACCTGCCCTTTGCTGCCCGCCTCGTCCTCGGCATCCTCGCGGCCTACGTCGCAGCCGGGATCCTCACCGCCACGACGCCGGTGGATCAGCTTCTCGACGGCATCGTCTGGGCCGCCCGGCCGGCGCGACGTTGGGTCGATCCGGAGACCGTCGCCCTGACGATCAGCATCATGCTGCGAAGCATCCCGTGGATCGCCGGGGCCTTCGGTGACGTGCGCGAGTCGGCCAAGGCCCGCGGGCTCGAGCGCAGCCCCCGGGCGGTGATCCTCCCCGCCGTCATCCACACCGTCGCCTATGCCCGCAGGACCGGGGACGCCCTGGCCGCCCGCGGTCTCGGCGACCCGCGCTGAGCCGGGGCTGAGCCGGGCGGAGCCAGACGGCATACGGGATCCCTTGGCGGACAGGCACTTTCTCGCCGCTCCACCCACGAACGGTGGAGCGACGGGAACGAGGGTGGTGGCCTCAGCGGCGCGCGCGGCCCGCGACCGTCGCCGCCACGACGGGCGCGACCCGCTCGTCGAAGACGCTGGGGATGACCGCGGCCGCCGTCGGAGAGTCCACCAGCCCGGCGATGGCGCCGGCCGCGGCAAGCTTCATCTCCTCGGTGACGCGCTTCGCCCCTGAGTCGAGCGCGCCACGGAAGATCCCGGGAAAGGCGAGGACGTTGTTGATCTGGTTGGGGAAGTCGGAGCGCCCGGTCGCGACGACCTCGGCGAAACGACGGGCCACCGCCGGGTGCACCTCGGGCTCCGGATTGGCGAGCGCGAAGATGATGGCACGTGGCCCCATCCGCATGAGGTCCCGCTCGGGAACCGTCCCGCCGGAGACACCGATGAACGCGTCCGCGCCCTCGAGTGCCGCTCCGAGCGAGCCGCTGACCTGGCGCGGGTTGGTGAGACGGGCGAGTTCGGCCTTGTGGCGCGGGAGTGCTCCCCTGGTCCGGTCGATGATGCCGCGCGAGTCCGCGACGATGACCTCGCGGACTCCCGCGGACGCGAGGATCCGTGACACCGCGACGCCCGCCGCGCCCGCGCCGGACACGACGACACGCAGGTCGGCGACCTCCTTGTCGACCACTCGGGCGGCGTTGATCAGGGCGGCGAGCACGACGATCGCCGTGCCGTGCTGGTCATCGTGGAAGACCGGGATGTCGAGGCGCTCGGTCAGTCGACGCTCGATCTCGAAGCAGCGCGGGGCCGAGATGTCCTCGAGGTTGATCCCACCGTAGGTCGGGGCGATCCGGACGATCGCTTCGACGAGCTCGTCGACCGTACCGGTCTCCATGCACAGGGGCACGGCGTCGACCCCGGCGAAATGCTTGAAGAGGAGCGCCTTACCCTCCATCACCGGCATCGCGGCGAGCGGGCCGATGTCCCCCAGTCCGAGGACCGCGCTGCCATCGCTGATGACCGCCACCGTGTTGTGCCGGCTCGTGTAGAGGTCAGCGAGGGCGTGGTCCTCCGCGATGGCCCGCGACACCGCCGCGACTCCGGGCGTATAGAGCACCGAGAGGTCGGCGGCGTCGCGCAGTTGGGACGTGGCGTGGACGCCGAGCTTGCCGCCCTCGTGCGCTCGGAAGATCGGGTCCTGCAGGTCGATCAGGGACATGCTCGGCACAGCACTCATCGGGTCACCTCGTTGACGTTCAGAAAATGAAAAAAGGCTGACGCCTTCACTGGATGTCAGTGCCGGGGTCTGGCCTTGAGTCTGATTCACGCGAACGGGGATTGCCCGAGCGGTCATTGTTGCACGCTCGCTCCGGCTGTGCACGCACCGGGGGCTGTGTCCGCTGCCGACCGTGCCGACCGTGTGTCCGCTGTCGGCCGTGTCGCTGTCTACGTCACAGCTTTTCGAGTGGTGCGTAGCGCAGCAGCAGCCGCTTGGTGCCGGTGTCGGCACCGAAGTCCACGTGCGCCATCGACTTCTCGCCCTGCCCCTCGACCCGCACCACCGTGCCCAACCCGAACGTATCGTGTGTGACGCGGTCACCGGAGCGCAGCGCGATGATCGGCCGTTTGCCGGGGCTGCGCACCCCGGGTCGGCCGGCCAGCGTGGCGACGGCCGGTGACCCGGAGCCGCGGGCACCGGTGAACGAGGCGCCGAGCCGTTGCCAGTCGATCAGCTCGGCCGGGATCTCATCGAGGAAGCGCGACGCGGGATGATACTGCGGCGCGCCCCAGGCAGATCGGACCGAGGACCGGGACAGATAGAGCCGCTCACGAGCGCGAGTGATGCCGACATACGCGAGTCGGCGTTCCTCCTCCAGCTCCTTGTCATCGGCGAGCGAACGCATGTGGGGGAAGGTGCCGTCCTCGAGGCCGGTGAGGAACACGGTGGGAAACTCCAGGCCCTTGGCGGTGTGCAGCGTCATGAGGGTCACCACGCCCTGGGCCAACGCCTCCGGGGACTCCGGGATCTCGTCGGCGTCCGCGACGAGGGAGACCTGCTCGAGGAACTCCTCGAGCGGCGTCACCGGCCCGGCGTCCTGCGGCCCGCCCCCCGGTCGAGTGCCGCCATCAGTCTCCATCGCCCGCCGCTCGTCGAACTCCTGGGCGACGGCGACGAGCTCGGCGAGGTTCTCGACACGGGTCTCATCCTGGGGGTCCTGGCTGGCTTGGAGCTCGGCGAGGTAGCCGGTCTGCTCGAGGACCGCCTCGAGCAGCGTGGCCACATCGCTCCCGCCCTCTCGGATGGTGACGAGGCTCTCGAGCAGGCCGGTGAATGCGGTGATCGCCGCGACCGACCGCGTCGCGATGCCCGGAGCATCCGCAGCCCGGCCCAACGCCGCCACGAACGGGATCCGCTCTCGCTCGGCGAGCGCCGACACACAGGCCTCGGCACGTTCGCCGATACCCCGCTTGGGGGTGTTGAGGATGCGGCGAAGGTTGACCATGTCGGTGGGGTTGTTGACCACCCGCAGATAGGCCAGCGCGTCCTTGACCTCCTTGCGCTCATAGAAGCGGGTCCCGCCGACCACCTTGTAGGGCAGTCCGACCCGCACGAGGACCTCCTCGATCGCGCGGCTCTGGGCGTTGGTCCGGTAGAACACGGCGACATCGCCGGGCCTGACCCCCTCGGCGGCCAGGTCATCGATGGTCTTGGCGACGAAGGCCGCCTCGTCGTGCTCGTTGTCCGCGACATAGCCAACGATCATGGCGCCGTCGCCGGAGTCGCTCCAGAGATTCTTGGGCCGGCGGCCCTCGTTGCGCGCGATGACGGCGTTGGCGGCGCTGAGGATGCGCCGGGTCGAGCGATAGTTCTGCTCGAGCAGGATCGTCCGGGCGTCGGGGTAGTCCTGCTCGAACTCGAGGATGTTGCGGATCGAGGCACCCCGGAACGCGTAGATCGACTGGTCCGAGTCGCCGACGACACACAGCTCGGCCGGCGGCACGGCATACGCCCCCTCGGGACCGCGCACCGGGCCGACCAGCTCGCGGATGAGCTGGTACTGCGCCTGGTTGGTGTCCTGGTACTCGTCGACGAGCACGTGCCGGAAGCGTCGCCGGTAGTGCTCCGCGACGTCGGGGAAGGCCTGCAGGATAGTGACGGTCATCATGATGATGTCGTCGAAGTCGAGGGCGTTGGCCTGCCGCAACCGTCGCTGGTAGTTCGTGTAGGCCTCGGAGACCATCCGCTCGTAGTGGTTGCCCTCGGCGACCTGGCGCGCGTAGCTCTCCTCGTCGATGAGCTCGTTCTTGAGGTTGCTCACCCGCGCGCAGAAGCCGCGCGGCGGATACCGCTTGGGGTCCAGGTCGAAGTCGCGGAGGACCAGCGACATGAGGCGCTGGCTGTCGGCCGCGTCGTAGATCGAGAAGGTCGACTTCATCCCGACCTTGGCGGCTTCGCGCCGCAGGATCCGCACGCACGCCGAGTGGAAGGTCATCACCCACATCGCGCGGGCTCGTGGCCCCACGAGCGAGGCGACCCGCTCGCGCATCTCGGCGGCGGCCTTGTTGGTGAACGTGATGGCGAGGACCTGACCGGGCTGGACGCCCCGCTCCGCCAGCAGCCAGGCGATGCGGTGCGTCAGCACGCGAGTCTTGCCTGAGCCCGCTCCCGCGACGATGAGCAGGGGGCCGCCCTCGTGGACGACTGCCTCGCGCTGTCGCGGGTTGAGCCCCTCGAGCAGGGCGTCGGGATCGACTGCCGTATGCCGCTCCGTCCCGTCCCTGCCCCCCTGCTC
>JAKDLQ010000115.1 GCA_030452775.1 Micrococcales bacterium
TGTAGAGGCCGTCTCGGCTCATCCCGACGCGACGGGCGAGTTCGCTCATGTTCTGCGAGCGGGCGATGACGCCCAGAGCCCTGGGGATAGCAGTCGGATCCTCAGCGGGCTCGTGGAGAGCGATCTCCAGATACGTCGCGACGTCCTCGAGGTCCTCGAGGTGGTCGGCGGCATCGAAGGCAGTGTACTTGTAGTTCTCAGCCATGGCCCTGGCCCTCCTCGTTCCGATGGTCATCGGCCAACTGGTACGCCCGCTCGATGTCCCGCGGCTGTGTCGCCTTGTCGCCACCACAGAGCAGCAGGATCGCTCGTTGGCCATCGTGTAGGTAGTAGACCCGGTAGCCGGGACCGAACATCAGCCGTAGCTCCCAGATGCCATGGCCTACCGGTTTGGCAAGGCAACCGGTCTCCACTTCCGCGTGCTCCTGGCCCAGCCCCCCGGTCAACGTCACGCCCGATGTTGCGCTGCCCCGGATCTGCGTTTCCGCAGGTCAGGAACCGTTTCTGTTGGTGGGCGATACTGGGTTTGAACCAGTGACCTCTTCCGTGTCAGGGAAGCGCGCTACCACTGCGCCAATCGCCCGGGGTGATGCTCGGGAGGTGGAGACGGGATTTGAACCCGTGTACGCGGCTTTGCAGGCCGCTGCCTCGCCTCTCGGCCACTCCACCGTGAAGGCAAGCTGCCCTCCGAGCGGACAACCGGGCTCGAACCGGCGACCTCAACCTTGGCAAGGTTGCGCTCTACCAACTGAGCTATGTCCGCACGCACACCGTCGGCGCCACTTGCCCGTTCGGTGCTTGCTCGACAGTAGCGGATCGATCCACGAGTTACAAAACCGTGGGCGAGCGAGGTGTCCAGGGCTCCGATCCGCCTGCCCGCCCGGTGAATTGGACGTCCCGGGGTCAAGCGGGTACGCCGCCTCACTCGCCATCCTCGGGGCGGCCCCTCCCGATGCGCAGTCCGCTCGCGTCAGCCTCGCCCCGCGCGGATCGTGCGCGGCGCTCGTACTGCTGGTCGCGTCGCCGGTCCACGTCCTCGAGCTGGTCGGTATCCTCGAGCCGGGTCGCCGCGCCCTCGCCGGCCGGTTCCGCGTCCGCGTCGGGGCGGGAGAACAGCACTGCCGCGCGATGACGAACCCACACCGCCAGCCGCTTGCCGGCGCTCACATGCAAGAAGACCGGCCACAGGGTGCGGGTCGCGGCGTTGAGCCCGGCACCGATGAGGATGGCGATGGCGAGCGCGTAGAGCCAGATGAGCAGGACGATAGGGGTCGTCAGCGGGCCGTAGATCGCGGAGCCGCCGAGGGAGACCTCGAGGAAGGAGCGCACGACATACGAGGCCAGCAACCAGATACCAAGGGCCAGCACCGCACCCGGGAGGTTGCGCCACCACGGCGCTCGGCGCGGGGTTGCGACGTGGTACAGCGACGTCAAGGTGGCGATGCTGAGCACCACCACGAGCGGCCAGTAGGCGAGCATGAGCACCTTGAGCTGCTCGGGCAGCCAGCCGCCGATCAGCTGAGGCCCGAGCAGCACGAGCGGCAGCACGATGACTCCGACGACGAGTCCGACCGAGTAGAGGCCGAGGCTGAGGGCGCGCGTGCGGATGATGCTGCGCACGCCGCTCTGGCCGTACATGATCGCGATGGTGTCGACGAAGACGTTGAGCGCCCGCGAGCCGGACCAGAAGGAGAGCAGGAAGCCGACGGAGATCAGGTCGAGCCGGCCGCCCTCGAGCACGTCGGTGATCGTCGGCACGAGGAGCTGGTCGATGCTCGACTGGGTGAGGAACTGGCCCGCGTACTCCTTGACCGCGTCGAGGAACCGGCTGACCGTATCGGGGCCGAGCGAGGCACCGACGTATCCGACGCCACCGAAGAGCCCCAGGATCAAGGGGGGCAGGGAGAGCAGCATGAAGAACGCCGCTTCGGATGCCAGGCCGGTCACGCGATAGCGCATGGACACGCGGATGGTCTCGAGCGTCAGTCGGGCCAGGTTGCTGGCTCCGGGGATTCGCTCGAGGGATCGTCTTAGCCGCTCTTTGACCGCCATTGCCCCAGAGGTTATCCGGCCTACAGTGAAGGGGTGAGCAAGCACGCCGTCACCAACCAAGCACCCGACTTCGTCGACCACCAGCTCCTCGACGGCGACCGTGCCCTCAGCGAGGCGATCGAGCGCTGGGGCGACCCCGGGGACCGGGCGGAGCTGGACGCGATCGGGTTGCTCGCCGGCACCCGGGAGGCTCGGGAACATGGCCGGCTCGCCGATGCCAACCGGCCGATCCTGCGCACCCACGATGCGCATGGGAACCGGATCGACGAGGTCGAGTTCCATCCCTCGTGGCACTGGCTGATGCGTCAGGCGGTCGGCTTCGGGCTGACGGCCGAGCCGTGGACGCGGCCCCTCGGCACGGGCGCCCACGTGCGGCGGGCCGCCGGTTTCCTCACGTGGTCACGGATCGAAACCGGCCACGGGTGCCCGGTCTCCATGACGTATGCCGCTGGGTCGGCGCTGCGCCATGACGAGCAGTCTGCGCGCCGCTGGCTGCCGAAGCTCGCGAGCCGGCGCTACGACTTCGGGCTCCGCCCGGTCACGGACAAGGCCGGTGCGATCGCCGGTATGGGCATGACGGAGAAGCAAGGCGGCTCCGACGTCCGGGCCAACACGACGACCGCGACCGCCACGCCAGGCGGGCCGCTCGCAGGAGAGACCTACCGGCTCGATGGCCACAAGTGGTTCCTCTCCGCGCCGATGAGCGACGTCTTCCTCGTCCTGGCCCAGGCGCCGGGCGGGATCACCTGCTTCGTGGTGCCGAGGGTCCTCGACGACGGCGCCCGCAACCCGTTTGCCCTCCAGCGCCTCAAGGACAAGCTCGGCGATCACGCCAATGCCTCGAGCGAGGTCGAGTTCGGCGGCACCTGGGGCAGCCGGCTCGGCGACGAGGGCCGGGGGGTGCGCACCATAATCGACATGGTCGGGGCCACCCGGCTCGACTGCATCCTCGGCTCGACAGCGACGATGCGCGAGGCGCTCGTGCGGGCACTCCACCATGCCCGCTACCGGGCCGCGTTCGGGGCGCCGCTCATCGACCAGCCCCTCATGCGCAACGTGTTGGCCGACCTCGCGCTCGAGGCAGAGGCCGCGACCGTGCTCGGGATGCGCCTCGCCCATGCGGTCGACCTCGGTGACAGCGACCTGTCCCGGCTCGGGGTGGCGCTCGGCAAGTTCTGGGTCTGCAAGCGCACCGCCCCCATGGTCGCCGAGGCGCTGGAGTGCCTCGGTGGCAATGGCTACATCGAGGAGAACGGTCTGGCCCGTCTCTATCGCGCGGCTCCGCTCAACTCGATCTGGGAGGGCTCCGGCAACGTCAACGCGCTCGATGTCATCCGTGCCGTGACGCGGGCGCCGGCGAGCCTCGAGGCGCTGACCAAGGAGCTGCACATCGCCCGGGCCGCCAGCCGCGACCTCGACGCGTACACCGACGCTGCGATCGCCCAGGCCGGCGCTCTCGATGCGGGCTCTCCCGAGGCCGCCTTCGTGGCCCGCAACGTCGTCGAGCAGCTCGCCCTCGCGCTGCAGGCAGCTCTGCTCGTCGAGCACTCCCCCGACGTGGCGGAGGCCTTCATCGCGAGCCGGATCAGCGGACGTCACGGGCACACGTTCGGGACGCTCACCGCGGACCTCGCCGGTGCGGCCGACGCGATCATCGACCGTGCCCTCTGGCCCGCCTGACCGGACTCAGCTCGCGGCGAGGCGTGCCTTCTCCGTCTCGATGTCGAAGTCCGCGGCCGGCCACTTGAGGTCCATATCCCGCAACGCCTCGAGGAGGAGCTGCTGGACCGCGAGCCGCGCATACCACTTCCGGTTCGCCGGGACGACGTGCCAGGGTGCGCCGACAGTCGAACACTTGTCCAGGACAGCCTGATACGCCTCCATGTAGTCGTCCCAGCGCTCCCGCGCGTCGACGTCACCCGGGGTGTACTTGTAGTACTTGTCCGGCCGCTCGAGCCGCTCTCGGAGGCGGGCCCGCTGCTCGTCTTTGGAGATGTGGAGCATGACCTTGATGATCCTCGTGCCGCTGCGAGCCACTTTGCGCTCGAAGGCGTTGATCTGCGCGTAACGCGTGGACCACTCCCTCTCGGGGACCAGGTCGAGGACGCGCACGATGAGCACGTCCTCGTAGTGCGAGCGGTCGAAGACACCCAATTGGCCGGTGGCCGGGAGGGCCTTCTCGATCCGCCAGAGGAAGTCGTGGGACAGCTCCTCCTTCGTGGGGGCCTTGAAGGCGGTCGCCTGCACGTTCTGTGGATTGATGGAGACGACGTGGTTCATGATCCCGCCCTTGCCGGCCGTGTCCATCCCCTGCACGACGAGCAGGACCCCCTGCCTCGATCCGGCCGTCGAGGCCGCGTAGAGCCTTTCGGTCAGGTCGGTGAACTCGTCCATGGCCGCCGCCAACACCCGCCTGCCGTCCTTCTTGGCGCCGTCGAAGCCCGGGGTCGAGGACGGGTCGAGCCCGGCCAGCGAGAAGCCCTTGTCGATGCGCAGTGCCTCGGTGAAGCCACCGATCGGCTCCGCGATCTTGGTCTCGACGCTTCGACCATCGGCGGTTGGGACCTGCTCGATGACCCGCGGGGGGGCCGCGGACGCCCTCCTGTGCTTGGCCTCCTTCGAGGATTTTCCCTTCGCCTTCTTCTTGTGCCGCTTTCCCATGCGCCCATCCTGCCGCACCGTTGCTCTGCCCGCGCGGTAGGGCGACCACGAGGCCTGGTCATACTTGCCTCATGCGACTGCTTCTGCCCGCCGCGAGCGGCCGGCCCGCCGGTGAACTGACCCGCGACGACCTCGTCGAGGTCTATGCGCCCCCATCCGGATCGTGGCTTCGGTGCAACATGGTCACGACGCTCGACGGCGCCGCAAACGGACCGGACGGGAGGTCCGGTTCGATCAACACGGACGCCGACCACGTCGTCTTCGACCTGCTGCGGGCCTTGTCCCATGTCGTTGTCGTCGGGGCCGGCACGGTCCGCGCCGAGGGCTACCCGCCCCTCGACGTGCCGCAGGAGTGGACCGGAGTCCGCTCGGCCCGTGGCCTGCCCGACCGTCTCCCTCTCGTCGTCGTGTCCCACTCGGGGAACCTCCCGGCAACCGTGCGCGACGCATCAGCCGGGAGCGTGCTCTTCGCCACCAGGTCAGGCGCCCCGGGGCTGGCAGACGCACGCGCCGCGCTCGGCGCCGACCGGGTGATCGCCTGCGGGCACGACGAGGTCGACCTCGCCACCCTCGTCACGGACCTGCATGCCCGCGGCTGGGAGCAGATCCTCACCGAGGGCGGTCCGCAGCTGACCGGCAGCTTCCTCGGCGCCGGCCTGATGGACGAGCTCTGCTTCACCATCGCCCCGCGCATCGCCGGGGGCGATCACCTGCGTCCGGTCGGCCCAGCCGCCGGACCCGGGTTACTGGAGCTACGGACGCTCGTTGAGCAGGATGGCACGTTGATGGGCCGCTGGTTCACCACTCGGACATGACGCGCGCACGGATCATGTGATGCCGCGAGGAACCAGGGAGGGCAGGTGCGCCGGAGGGTTCGGCCTCAGCCCTCTAACGAGCTCCGTCCCAAGCCTCATTCAGCCCACTTCGAGATGGGTCAGGAAATCCCGAAGCGCGCCTTCCCAGCGGCCGGGATCGGTGTTCCACTCCCTGCAGTGTCCGGCGGTCTCCCACCGCTCGAAATGGACCAGGTCCGGTCGTTTCGCCGCCAGTGCCGCTGCCGGCCCGACCGGGACGAAATCGTCGCCGTCGGAGTGGATGACGAGCAGGCGATGGCGCAGCTCGCCCGAGCGGGTCACCCAGTCGGCCCGAGCGACGTCGAGCGGCTCCCGCACCCCGACGAGGCGGCGGGCCCGCGTGTCCCCCATGAGCTCGGTCGCGGCCCACGCGAGGGCGTGCGGCAGCCGTCGTCGGCGCGCCTGATGGCGCAGCACGGCGCCCCAGTCGATGACGGCCGAGTCGAGGACGACTCCGGTGACCAGCTCGGCGAGCGGTGAGTTGTCGAGGACCTGCAGTGCGATCGCGCCACCCATGGACCAACCGACCAGGACGATACGAGCGGCACCACGCCCGGCGGCATACGACATCGCCGCCTCGACGTCCCGCCACTCCGACAGGCCCAGGTTGTAGCGCCCGTCGGGAGCCGGAGGCGCATCCCGGTCGTTGCGGTAGCCCGTCACGAGCGAGGTGAACCCGGCAGCCCGGAGCACCGGCACCGCCCGAAGCGCCTCCTCGCGCTGGGCCCCGCGCCCGTGCACGAGCACGGCCCAGTCCGCCCCGCCCGGCCCTTCGGGCCGCACCAGCCAGGCGGGCAGCGCGCCGATGTCGGAGTGGATGACGACATCCTCGTCGGGGATCCCCAGGCTGACCGACGGGCGATCCCAGTAGTAGTACTGGTTCCAGCGCGCCGGACCGGCACGCAGCGTCCCCCGGTCGACGCAGATCAGCTCGCGGGTCACCGTCTTGGCGACGCGGTCGGTGATCTGCCCGACCCGGGCATGGCCCGCGCCGCCGTCGAGCCACACCCCGTAGCGGCCCGGCGACGTGGTGTCCGGCCCCACCGCGAAGGTCACGTGCCGATCACCGAGCGCGAGGATGCGCACGTCGTCGGGGCGAAGTACGTCCGGGGTGAGGACCCGCCTCGCCGCGTAGGCTGCGGCGGCGACGGAGCCGGCGGCCACGCCGAGGACGGCGCCGCCCGCGGCGGCACCGGCGGCGAGGACCGGCCGGGTGATGATCGTGGACAGCTGCACGCGGTCATCGTCGCAAACGGCGCCTGGGCACAAACCGGGAGTGCCCGACGTTGGGACTGACATGAGTGAGAAGACGAGCGACACCACCCCGTATGCCGCCCAGCGCAGTGACGCCGAATGGCGTGAGCTGCTCAGCCCCGCCGAGTACCACGTGCTGCGCGAGGCGGGCACGGAGGCGCCCTTCCGCGGCGAGTACACCGACACGAAGACCACCGGCGTCTACTCGTGTCGGGCGTGCGGCGCCGAGCTGTTCCGCAGCGATACCAAGTTCGAGTCGCACTGTGGCTGGCCGTCCTTCTACTCCCCGCTCGCCGGCGAGTCCGTGCGCTACATCGAGGACACCGCCCTCGGCATGAAGCGCATCGAGGTGCGCTGCGCGAGCTGCGACTCGCACCTGGGCCACGTCTTCGAGGGCGAGGGCTATGACACCCCGACCGATCAGCGCTACTGCATCAACTCGATCAGCCTGCGCCTGACGCCCGACGCGTGAGGTCTGCCGCTACGGTTGGCGTGTGAGCGCCGACCGGAGTGAGGACACGAGCGAGGGACGAGCGAGGCCCGGAGCGAAGGGAAGAGGCGCGGCAGAACGAATGAGCGCCGACCGGAGTGAGGACACGAGCGAGGGACGAGCGAGGCCCGGAGCGAA
>JAKDLQ010000116.1 GCA_030452775.1 Micrococcales bacterium
TCTCGGCCCGGATCGCCCGCAACACCCAGCTGCTGCTGCAGCAGGAGTCGGGCACGACGGAGATCATCGACCCGTGGGCCGGGTCCTACTACGTCGAGCGGCTCACCCACGATCTCGCGCAGCGGGCCTGGTCGCACATCCAGGAGGCCGAGGCCGCCGGCGGCATGGCCCGTGCGATCGAGGCCGGAATCCCCAAGATGCGTATCGAGGAGGCTGCGGCCCGCACCCAGGCCCGGATCGACTCGGGCCAACAGAAGGTCATCGGCGTCAACACCTACCATCTGGCTGTCGAGGACGCCCTCGATGTCCTGCGTGTCGACAACGACTCGGTCTACCGCCAGCAGATCGAGGGGCTCGAACGGCTCCGCGCCGAGCGTGACCCCGACGAGGTGCGTCTGGCCCTCGATGCGCTGACCGCCTCTGCCGAGCAGGGGGCGAGCAAGGGCTCGCTCGATGGCAACCTGCTCGCGCTCGCCGTCGACGCCGCGCGCGCCAAGGCCACCGTGGGCGAGATCTCCGACGCACTCGAGAAGGTCTACGGGCGTCACCGGGCCGTCATCCGTACGATCAGCGGTGTGTACCGAGACGAGGCCTCCCACAGCCCCGATGGCAAGGTCGAGCAGGTGTTGGCCGCGACCGAGGACTTCGAGGAGCAGGAGGGGCGCCGGCCGAGGATCCTCGTGGCCAAGATGGGTCAGGACGGGCATGATCGTGGCCAGAAGGTCGTCGTCAGTGCCTTCGCCGACCTCGGCTTCGATGTCGATGTGGGCCCGCTCTTCTCCACCCCGGAGGAGGTCGCCCAGCAGGCGATCGACGCCGACGTGCACATCGTCGGCGTCTCGTCGCTCGCCGCCGGCCACCTGGCGCTGCTACCGGCGCTGCGCGATGCGCTCGCGCGGCTCGGCCGGCCGGACATCATGATCGTCATCGGCGGAGTCATCCCTCCGGACGACGTGCCAACGCTCAAGCAGATGGGCGCCGCCGCGGTCTTCACGCCCGGATCGGTCATCGCGGACTCCGCGCTCGATCTGCTCGTCAAGCTCTCCGCGCAGTTGCACGGATGAGCGTCCCAGCCCCCCTCTCCCCGCCGGATCGAGGTGGTGGCGGCAGCCCTGGGGCGCGGCGGCCACCTCGATCCGCCAGGCCGGCGCGGCGCGGCATCGACGTCGATGCCCTGGTGAGCGGCGTCAGGAACGGTCGTCGGGCCGAGGTCGCCCGCGCCATCACCCTTGTCGAGTCGACCCGCCTGGATCATCGGGCTGCGACCCGCCAGCTCATCGAGCGGCTCACACCGAGGCCCGCGGACGCCGGTCCGCTCGCGGTCCGGGTCGGCATCTCCGGCGTGCCCGGCGTCGGCAAGTCGACCTTCATCGAGGCGCTCGGTACTCGGCTCATCGAGGCCGGTCACCGTGTCGGTGTCCTCGCGGTCGACCCCTCGTCCGTGCGGACCGGTGGATCGGTCCTCGGCGACAAGACGAGGATGGCGACGCTCGCAGCGAGCTCGGCGGCATACATCCGCCCGTCCCCGGCGGCCGGGACGCTCGGTGGCGTGGCACGCGCCACCTCACAGGCGATGATCGTCCTCGAGGCGGCCGGCTACGACGTCGTCCTCATCGAGACCGTCGGCGTCGGGCAGTCGGAGGTGACCGTCGCCGGGATGGTCGACACCTTCCTCTTCCTCACGCTTGCCCGGACCGGGGATCAGCTGCAGGGGATCAAGAAGGGCATCCTCGAGATTGCCGACGTCATCGCCGTCAACAAGGCCGACGGGGATCACGAGGGCGAGGCCCGCGTCGCTGCCCGGGAGCTCGCCGGCGCGCTCCGGTTCGTCCACGGCAAGCACGAGTGGGCACCCCCGGTCATCACGTGCTCGGCACTGACGGATACCGGCGTCGACACGGTCTGGGAGCGGGTCATCACCCACCGCGAGCACCTGGGCGCGGACGGGCTCGCGAGCAAGCGGGCAGCTCAGCAGCTCGACTTCACGTGGGCGCTGGTGCGTGACGAGCTCGACCAGCGGCTGCGTCGCTCCCCCGCCGTCGCGAAGGTGCGCGAGGAGGTGCGCGCCGCCGTCCTGTCAGGCGAGCTCGCCGCCGCCGTCGCTGCAGACCGGATCCTCGCCGCCTACGATGCCTGACCCCGGGCTCGCCTGCCTCACATGAGGTCGGTGCGGCCTTCGGCCACCAGGGCCTCGACGAGCTTCTTGACGTCCTGAGCATGCTCGATGCTCGTCACGAGGAGCGCGTCGGGAGTGTCCACGACGACGATGTCCTCGAGCCCGGCCACCGCAACGGTGCGCCCGCTCCCGGCTGCGATCAGCCCGGTGGTTTCGACGACGACGACGCCACCGGTGCTATCGCTGCTATCGGCACCCTTGGTGCCGGTGAGGATCCGCAGTCCTGGATGCGCCGACGACGGCGCGACGAGCCCGGCCAGGGAGGCGAAGTCTCCGATGTCGTCCCACCCGAGATCGGCCGGCACCACAGCGACCCGGCCCGCCGCTGCGGCCGGCTCGGCCACGGCGTGATCGATCGCGATCTTCGGCAGTGTCGGCCACAGCTCGGGCATCCGGCCGGGGTTGGCCGCGATGGTCCGGAGGCTCGCGACCATCTGTGGATGCCCCGCCGCGAGCAGCTCGAGGAGGGTGCCAGCCCGGACGACGAACATCCCCGCGTTCCATCGGTATTCGCCTGTTGCCAGATAGCGAGCCGCCGTCTGCGCGTCCGGCTTCTCGACGAACGCCTCGACCCGGCGGCCATGCTCCGCGCCGTCGACCACGAGCGGCTCTCCGAGCCTGATATAGCCGAATCCCGTTGCCGCACGCGTGGGCTCGATCCCGATCGTGACGAGCTCCCCCTGCTCCGCGAGCACGACCGCCTCCTGCACTGCGGTCTCGAAGGCGCACGTCTTCGTGATGACGTGATCGGCAGCGAAACTGCCGAGAACGGCGTCCGCGTCGCGCCGCTCGAGGATCGCCGCGGCCAGCCCGATCGCGGGCATCGAGTCACGCGGCGACGGCTCGGCCACGACGGCATCGTCGGGGAGCATCGGCAGCTGCCGGCGCACCGCGTCCTCGTGCGCGGCGCCGGTTACGACGAGGAATCGGTCGCCGACGAGCGGGGTGAGTCGGGACCACGTCCCGCGCAGCAACGACTGCCCGGAACCGGTGAGGTCGTGCAGGAACTTCGGCGCGGCTCGCCGCGACAGCGGCCACAGCCGCGTCCCCGCGCCGCCGGCGGGGATGACGGCCCACAGGCCCTTGATCGCGTTCATGGGCGGTAACGCTAGCGTCCGTCAGTCCCGCCCGTAGAGGTCCCTCGTATAGACCTTGTCGGCGACGCCGTCCAGATCCTCGGTGTGCCGGTTGGCGACGATGACGTCGGAGATGGCCAGGAACTCGTCGAGATCGCGGATGATCCGCGAGTTGAAGAAATCGTCCTCCTCGAGGTTCGGCTCGTAGACGACCACCTCGATGCCCTTGGCCTTGATCCGCTTCATGACTCCTTGAATGCTCGAGCTGCGGAAGTTGTCCGACCCCTCTTTCATGACGAGGCGGTACATGCCGACCACCGTGGGATTGCGGCGCAGGATGTCGCCGGCGATGAAGTCCTTGCGGGTCCGGTTCGCGTCGACGACGGCGTGGATGAGGTTCTGCGGAACCTGGTCGTAGTTGGCCCGTAGCTGCTTGGTGTCCTTGGGCAGGCAGTAGCCGCCGTAGCCGAAGGACGGGTTGTTGTAGTGCAACCCGATCCGAGGGTCGAGCCCGACGCCCTCGATGATCTGCCGGGTGTCGAGGCCGTTGGTGGCCGCATAGGTGTCGAGCTCGTTGAAGTAGGCGATCCGCAGAGCCAGGTAGGTGTTGGCGAAGAGCTTGATCGCCTCCGCCTCGGTGGATCCGGTCAGGAGCACCGGCACGTCGCGCTCCTCCGCTCCCTCGACGAGCAGGTCAGCGAACTGCTTGCCCGCCGGGCCGGTGTCGCCGACGACGACCCGGCTCGGATGCAGGTTGTCCCACAGGGCCCGTCCTTCGCGCAGGAACTCCGGCGAGAAGATGATCGAGCCACCCGGGCGCTGGTCACGCATCCGCTGGGTGAAGCCGACCGGGACCGTCGACTTGATGATGACAACGGCGCCTGGCGCGTGCTCGGCAACGTCCGCGATGACCGACTCGACGCTGGAGGTGTCGAAGAAGTTGCGGTAGGGGTCGTAGTCGGTCGGGGTCGCGACCACCACGTAGTCAGCCCCGGCATACGCCTTCGCCGGGTCAGCCGTGGCTCGCAGCGACAGCGACCCGTGCGCGAGGAAGTCCTCGAGCTCCGGGTCGATGATCGGCGAGCGGCGCGAGTTGACCAGCGCCACCCGCTCGGTGTCGATGTCGAGCGCGACGACCTCGTGATGCCGTGACAGGATGACGGCGTTGGACAGGCCCACGTACCCGAGGCCGACGACGGTGATCCTCACAGCAGCGAGCCTAGACGCTCGGGCGGGCATGGTTCGGCGATATGCGCATTCCGGGCTCTCGATCTCGGCGTTCAGCGCTCAGCGTCCGGCCAGTCGGCCATGAGCTCGGTCTTGCGCCGCTCCCAGACGTCGTGCATCCGTGCCATCTCCGCGCTGATCACCTCGAGGAACTCGACCGACAGCTGCAGTCGGCGCCCGGCGACGGTGCTGGTGCCACCGACCGCAGCCACGCCGGAGCGCATGCCGGCCTCGAGGCGGGCCAGGATCCGGTCACGGCTCAGCAGCGCAGCGTGCCAGGCGTCGACCTCGACGACGTAGACGTCCCGGCGCGAGCCACGCTCGCGCTCCTTGCCGACCATGAGAGTCCGGGTCAGGTAGCGCACCGCACCGGAGATCGCCGCGGGGCTCACCTCGAGTGCCTCGGTGAGGTCGCTCGCCGTCATCCGCCCGTCCTCCTCGGCGAGGAGCCGGGCGAAGACCCGCGCCGCGAGCCGAGGCATGCCCGCTTCGGTGAGGACGCCCCCGAGGCGCTCGACGTAGGCTGAGATCGCGCCCTCGTCGCGCCCGTGCGGATCGGATGTGACGGGCTGCGAGGACACGATGGGACTCCTTGATCGGTGGCCGACACGTCCACAATAGCCGATAGATTTACTACTTTCACCATCTACTGAAGCATGTGTATGCTGTGAATCATGACTGTTGTGATCGAGATCCATGGCCTCCGCAAGACATTCGGTCCGACCGTCGCCCTCGACGGACTCGATCTCGACGTCGATGAGGGCGAGATCCTCGGCTTCCTCGGCCCCAACGGCTCCGGCAAGTCCACGACGATCCGTATCCTGCTCGGACTGCTGCGGGCCGACGGCGGCAGCGCCACCGTGCTCGGCAGCGACCCGTGGCGTGACGTGGAGAGCCTGCATCGCCGCCTTGCCTACGTCCCCGGTGACGTCAGCCTCTGGCCCAACCTCTCCGGCGGGGAGGCCATCGACCTGCTCGGGCGGCTGCGTGGCGGGCTCGACCCGGTACGCCGCGACGATCTCCTCGAGCGCTTCGATCTCGACCCGACCAAGAAGGGTCGCAGCTACTCCAAAGGCAACCGGCAGAAGGTCGCCCTCGTCGCTGCCCTGTCCGCCGACGTCGAGCTGCTCCTGCTCGATGAGCCGACCTCGGGTCTCGATCCCCTCATGGAAGCGGTCTTCCGGCGATGCCTCCGTGACTTCTCGGCCGCCGGTGGCACCGTGCTGCTCTCGAGCCACATCCTCAGCGAGGTCGAGGCTCTCAGCGACCGGATCACGATCATCCGAGCCGGTCGCAACGTCGAGACGGGAGCCCTGGCCCAGTTGCGCGGCCTCTCGCGAACCACCGTCGACGCCACTACCGCGACCCCGGTCGATGCGACCGCGCTGCTGTCCATGCCGGGCGTCAGCGACGTCGTCGTCTCGGGCGAGCAGGTGACCTGCTCGGTCGAGACCACCCACCTCGGGACCCTGCTCGAACGGCTCGGGGCCTACGGCATCCTGACCTTGGCGAGCGCCCCGCCGACCCTGGAGGACCTCTTCCTCGAGCAGTACCGTACGCCGGAAGGGCCCGGAAGGGCCGGAGCGCACGATAGGCCCGAGAAGCCCGAGGCGGCGAAGGCGCGATGACCGGCTACGCAGGAACCGGGACCATGCTGCGGCTCGCGCTACGTCGCGACCGGGTCATCGTCCCGATCAGCATCGTCTTCCTCGTGTTGCTCGCCGGCGGCTCCGCGCAGGCCACCGTCGCCCTCTACAACGAGCCCTCGGCGGCGGCCACGGCGGCCAAGGCCGTCAACGCCTCGCCGGCCCTCGTCGGCCTCTACGGACCCATCGCCGACCCGACGAACCCCGACTCCGTCGCGGCCTTCAAGACGATCACCATGGGTGCCATCTTCGTCGCGCTGCTCGCCTACGCGCTGGTGCGCCGCCACACCCGGACCGAGGAGGAGTCCGGCCGGACCGAGCTCCTCGGCGCCGGCGTCCTCGGCCGCAAGGCCGGCCTCACCGCTGCCGTCATCCTGTCCGCCGCCGTCGTCGCCGTCACCTCGCTGCTCGCGAGCCTGAGCCTCATCGCCAACGGCCTCGGCGCTGCCGGTTCGTTTGCCTTCGGCGCCTTCTGGCTCGGGGTCGGGCTGACCTTCACCGGGGTCACCGCCGTCGCTGCGCAACTGACGCAGACGGCGCGCGGCTGCGCCGCCTGGTCGCTCGGGACGCTGGGGGTCGCCTATGCCCTGCGCGCGGTCGGCGACACCTCGACCGGCCCCGCGTCGGCTCTCACGTGGCTCTCGCCCTTCGGCTGGGGGGAGAAGCTCGAGGTCTTCGGGTCCAACCGGTTCGTCGTGCTCCTCATCCCGATCGCCGTCACCGCGGCGCTCATCGCGACCGCCTACGCACTGCTCGAGCGACGCGATCTCGGCGCCGGGCTCCTCGCCACCCGCCCCGGACCGGCTCGCGGCGCCCCGACGTTGCGTTCGCCACTCGCCCTCGCCTGGCGACTGCAGCGCGGCGCGCTCTATGGCTGGTTGATCGGGTTCGCCCTGCTCGGCCTGGTCCTCGGCGGGGTCGCCACCAACGTAGGGGACTTCGTCAGCGACCCCAACGTAGGGGACATGCTGCGCCAGCTCGGCGGGGATGCCCCGACCCTGTCCGATGTCTTCCTCTCCGCCGAGATCAGCTTCATCGCCATCGCCGCCGCGGCCTACGGGATCTCCGCGTCCCTTCGCCTGAGGTCGGAGGAGGCGAACGGCCATGCCGAGCAGGTCCTCGCGACCCGGACCTCCCGGCCCGCCCTCCTCTGGAGCCACGCGACCATCGCCCTCGTCGGCAGCGCGGCGCGGCGCATCGTCTTCGGCCTCGGCGTGGCGGTCCCCTCGGCCGGCTCGGGCGGTGACCTCG
>JAKDLQ010000117.1 GCA_030452775.1 Micrococcales bacterium
CGATCACAGAAACTGTCTAGCCATCAACTGTCTCATTTGACTTGACAAATACCGGCGCGCTCAACGGCATACGTCATGTGGTGGCTGGATGGTGGCTGGACTGGGGTGCGGTCACGAGATCCTCTCGATCACGGCGGCGAGCAGTCGCCCGCACCGTGGTGCGGCGGCTCGGCCGGCCTCGAGGACCTCATCGTGACGAAGCGGGTGGTCGGAGATGCCGGCCGCGAGGTTGGTCACCAACGAGATCCCGAGCACGTCGAGGCCGCTCTGGCGCGCCGCGATGGCCTCGAGGGCGGTCGACATGCCGACCAGGTCGCCGCCGAGAACCTTCGCCATCCGCACCTCGGCCGGCGTCTCGTAGTGCGGCCCAGGGAACTGGACATAGACCCCCTCCTCGAGCCGTGGGTCGGTCTCGCGGGCCGCCTCGCGCAGCCGCAGAGTGTAGAGATCGGTGAGGTCGAGGAAGTCGGCTCCCTCGATCGGGGACCGCGCGGTGAGGTTGAGGTGGTCGCGAATGAGGACCGGGGTGCCGGGGGCCCACGCGGGGTTGAGGCCGCCGCAGCCGTTCGTCAGCACGATCGTGTGCGCGCCTGCCGCGCCGGCAGAGCGCACGGCGTGGACGACCGCGCGTATGCCGCGTCCCTCGTAGTAGTGGGTGCGGGTGCCGAAGACGAGCGCCCGCCGTCCCGTGCCGGCGATGGCGACCGAACGGATCCTCCCCGAGTGCCCGGCGACGGCGGCGGGGTGGAAACCGGGCAGGTCCGCGTGATCGACCGTTGCCAGGGTCTCGCCGATGAGGTCGGCGGCCCCACCCCAGCCGGATCCGAGCACCACCGCGATGTCGTGACGCTCCGCGTCGGTGCGCTGCGCGATGACGCGGGCGGCCGCTTGGGCGACCGCGTGTGGATCGGTCTTCGGGTCGTCGAGGTCGAACGGAGAGTTCACGCCAGAGACTGTAGCGAGCGGAACGCACGCTGCCGCAATGGTTGGATGGGGAGCGTGATCACCCAAGAGATGTCCGTCGTTATCATCGGCGGGGGGCCAGGCGGCTACGAGGCCGCACTCGTGGCCGCCCAGCTCGGAGCCGATGTGATCGTCGTGGAGCGCGACGGGATCGGGGGCGCCGCGGTGCTGACCGATGCCGTCCCGAGCAAGGCGCTCGTCGCGACCGCCGACTACATGTCCGACCTCCACACCGCGGAGCGCCTCGGCCTCCGGCTCGAGGACGCGCAGGGCGAGGAGGTGGCCGAGGCGGTCGCCGAGGCCCAGAACGTCAATGCGCGGATCCTCACGCTGGCGAAGGCGCAGAGCGCCGACATCCGCACCAACCTGGAGCAGGTCGGTGTCCGGGTCGTCGCTGCGTCCGGTGAGATCATCGAACGCGGCCTGGTTCGAGCAACCCTGGCCGATGGATCGACCGAGGACCTCGACGCCGATGTCCTCCTCGTCGCGACCGGCGCCAGACCACGGGTGCTGCCATCGGCGCGTCCTGACGGCGAGCGGATCCTCACCTGGAAACAGATCTACACCCTCGGGCCACTGCCAGAGCGGCTCATCGTCATCGGTTCCGGGGTCACCGGCGCCGAGCTCGCCCAAGCCTTCCTCGGCCTCGGGTCGCACGTCGTGCTCGTCTCGTCTCGGCATCGGGTGCTTCCCGGCGAGGACGCCGATGCCGCAACAGTCATCGAGGACGTCTTCACCAATCGCGGCATGCAGGTGCTCGGGCGCTCGCGGGCCGCCGGTGCCGAACGCACGGAGGCCGGAGTCGTCGTCACGCTCGAGGACGGGCGCTCCGTGGAGGGCAGTCATGCGTTGCTCGCGGTCGGCTCGATCCCCAACACCGGCGATCTCGGCCTGGAAGCCCTCGGCGTGGCGATGTCGCGGTCGGGACACATCGAGGTCGACCGGGTCTCGCGCACCTCGGTCCCCGGTATCTATGCCGCGGGGGACTGCACCGGCGTGCTCCCGCTCGCGTCCGTCGCCGCGATGCAGGGCCGGATCGCGATGTGGCATGCACTCGGAGATGCGGTGACGCCCCTCTACACCCGAGGCATCGCGGCCAACGTCTTCACCGATCCCGAGCTCGCGACCGTCGGCATCACCCAGCAAGCCGCCGACGAGTCGCCTGACATCGATGTGGTCCGGCTCCCGCTGGGCCGCAACCCGCGGGCCAAGATGCAGGGCATCACCGACGGCTTCGTCAAGCTCTTCTGCCAGAAGGGGTCCGGGGTGCTCCTCGGCGCGGTGATTGTCGCCCCCAAGGCATCGGAGCTGATCCACCCGGTCGCCCTTGCCGTGCAGAACCGGCTCAGCGTCGACCAGGTCGCGAACACGATCACGGTGTACCCGTCACTGTCCGGGTCGATCGCGGAGGCCGCCCGGCAGCTGCACCAGTCCGAGTGAGCCACAAGAGTGAGCAGTGAGCAGTGAGTGAAGCCCGGCTGCCTGGGCGGCCCGCGCTACTCCTCGTGATCCTCGCTCCGGTCGGAGCTGCTCGGTCCGGTCCCCTCCTGCTCGGCCCAGCGCCTCCGTCGACGCTCTGACAGCGTCGTGCGCAGTCGCGCCTGCAGCGGGTAGAAGACGGCGAAGGCGATAAGCACGATGACCAGCCCCGACCAGGAGAAGCCGCCCTGGGTGCCGGCCTGAGTCAGCATGACCGTGTGCACCGGATCAGACCGCGGCATCCTTGATCTCGGCGAGCACGGTGCCGGAGGTCACGGTCTCGCCGACGGATGCCGTCAGCCCTGTGATGACGCCGTCCTTGTGAGCCGCGATCGGCTGCTCCATCTTCATCGCCTCGAGGACGATGATGAGTTCACCGGTGACCACCGGCGCCCCCTCCTCGACCATGATCTTGACGATGGTGCCCTGCATCGGCGCGGTCAGCGAGTCGCCCGAGGCCGCGGCGCCGCCCTTGCGGCCCGAGGCCCGCCTCGGCGCCTTCTTCCTGGCCGAGCCGTTGTGGCCGCCGCCGAGCGAGAGGCCGCCCGGAAGGGAGACCTCGAGGCGCCTGCCTCCGACCTCGACGATGACCGAGTGACGCTCGGGCGGCTCGGGCGTGTCAGCCACCGGGCCGGCATAGGCCTCGATGGTGTTATCGAAGCCGGTCTCGATCCACGTGGTGTAGATCCCGAACTTCTCCTCCGGGTCCGCCGGGGCGAATGCCGGGTCGGACACCACCGCTCGGTGGAAGGGCAGGACAGTCGGCATCCCTTCGATCTCGAACTCCGCGAGTGCTCGGCGGGAGCGCTCGATCGCCTCCGCACGGGTGCGGCCGGTGACGATGAGCTTGGCCAGCATCGAGTCGAAGGCGCCGCCGATGACAGCGCCCTCGGTGACTCCGGAGTCGAGCCGGACACCCGGACCGGACGGTGGGCGGAAGACAGCGACGGTTCCCGGGGAGGGGAGGAAGCCTCGGCCCGCGTCCTCGCCGTTGATGCGGAACTCGATGGAATGGGCATGCGGCACCGGGTCGTCGAACGCGAGCACCTCGCCGTTGGCTACCCGGAACTGCTCCCGGACGAGGTCGATCCCGGTGACCTCCTCGGTCACCGGATGCTCCACCTGCAGGCGGGTGTTGACCTCGAGGAAGGAGACGACGCCGTCGGGAGCGACGAGGAACTCGCACGTGCCGGCGCTGACATAGCCGGCTTCCTTGAGGATCGCCTTGCTCGCGCGGACCACCTCGTCGTGCTGCGCGTCGGTGAGGAACGGCGCCGGGGCCTCCTCGACGAGCTTCTGGTTGCGGCGCTGCAGCGAGCAGTCGCGCGTCGAGACGACGACGACGTTGCCGTGCTGGTCGGCGATGCACTGGGTCTCGACGTGGCGGGGCTTGTCGAGGAAGCGCTCGACGAAGCACTCACCACGCCCGAAGGCCGTCACCGCCTCTCGCACCGCCGAGTCGAACAGTTGCGGGATCTCCTCGATCGTCCGGGCCACCTTGAGCCCGCGTCCGCCGCCGCCGTAGGCCGCCTTGATGGCGACGGGCAGACCGTGAGTCTCGGCAAACTCCACGACCTCATCCGGGCCCGACACGGGGTCCTTGGTGCCCGGCACCAGCGGGGCGTTCGCCGCGGTCGCGATGTGCCGGGCCTGGACCTTGTCGCCGAGGGCATCGATGGCCGCCGGCCCCGGGCCGATCCAGACGAGCCCGGCATCCAGGACGGCCTGGGCGAAGCCGGCATTCTCCGCGAGGAAGCCGTACCCCGGATGGATGGCATCCGCGCCGGACTCCCGGGCCACCTCCAGGAGACGTTCCTGCACGAGGTAGCTCTCGCCCGGGGTCGAGCCGCCGAGCGCGTAAGCCTCATCGGCGACCTTGACGTGCAGCGCATCCCGATCCGGCTCCGCATACACGGCGACCGAGCCGATCCCGCTGTCCCTGCACGCGCGCGCGATGCGCACGGCGATCTCGCCACGGTTTGCGATCAGAACCTTGCTGATGGATGACATGCGTCGGACTCTAGCGCCCACCACGTAGGTTGGTCTCATGACCTCGCCGCTTCCCATCCCTCTCGTCGCCCTCGGGCACGCCTCGACGCCGGGCCTGATGATCCCCCAGCTCGGGTTCGGACTCTGGGAGGTTCCAAGCGAAGCGGTCGACAGCGCGCTCGGCGCCGCCGTGGACACCGGGTATCGCCACGTCGACACCGCCGAGATGTACGGCAACGAGGCGGCGGTGGGGGCGACGCTGAACCGGGTCGGCATCCCGCGCGACGACATCTTCATCACGACGAAGGTCTGGCACGACCATCTCGATGACGTGCCGGCCGCCTTCGGCGGCTCGATGGCTCGGCTCGGCTTGGACGTCCTCGACCTTTACCTCATCCACTGGCCGGCCGCCTCACGCGATCAGTACGTTCGCGGTTGGAGTGCGATGCTCGAGCTCCAGCAGGCTGGACAGGTCCGGTCCGTCGGGGTCTGCAACTTCCAGGTGCCCCATTTGGAGCGGCTCCGGGACGAGACCGGCGTGCTGCCTTCGGTCAACCAGATCGAGCTCTCGCCCTACCTGCAACAGCATGAGCTGCGCGCCTTCCACGCCGAGCACGGCATCGTCACCGAGGCGTGGAGTCCGTTGGCGGTCCGCGCCGGCCTGCTCGATGATCCCGTTATCGCCGGTGCGGCGGCCAAGCACTCCGTCACCCCTGCCCAGGTCGCTCTTCGCTGGCAGATCCAGCTGGGCAACGTCGTACTCACTCGTTCCGTGAAGCGGCCCCGCATACCGCAGAACGCGGATCTCTTCGACTTCGACCTCGACGCGGAGGACACTGCCTCGATCGCCGGCCTCGACCGCGGCCTGCGGACCGGTCCCGACCCGGACGTGTTCGGCAACTGAGCGATCCAGATTTGACCAGCCGCCGAGCAGGCGCATTATGAGATTGTCAAGTCCGCCACAAGGATCGACGGACCATCTCATCGAAAGGTGGTCGAGACAACCATGAGGAAGAGTCTTCACTCGTGGTGTCGATGGCGGTCACGGCCTGGATCGTCGGTGCCGTGACGCTCGTCGTCGGCCTCGCCAACGGGGTGTGGCCCCGACTCAGGCCTAGGATCGTCGGTATGGATCCGGCCGACGTCGACGCCGTGGGCGTACACGACAAGAGCAAACGCGACCTCGAAGAGGGCATCGAGCGGGACTTCTCGAGACGGATGTCCTACGGCGACTACCTGTGTCTCGATCGGCTGCTCTCGGCGCAACGGCCGATGAGCGACCCGCCCCAGCACGACGAGCTGCTTTTCATCATCCAGCACCAGACCTCGGAGCTGTGGCTCAAGCTGATGATCCACGAGCTGCGCTCGGCGCGGGCCCTGCTGCGTTCGGACGATCTCGCCCCCGCGCTCAAGCGGATGGCGCGGATCAAGCACATCCAGCACTCCCTGACCGATCAGTGGAGCGTCCTTGCCACGTTGACGCCGAGTGAGTACGCCGAGATCCGCCCTTTCCTCGCGTCGAGCTCGGGCTTCCAGTCGGCGCAGTACCGCGAGGTGGAGTTCCTCCTCGGCAACAAGAACGCCGACATGGTCGAGGTCTTCGTGCACCACCCGCAAGCTCACGCGGAGCTCGACCAGCTCCTGCACGAGCCGAGCCTCTACGACGAGTTTCTCGCCTACCTGGCTCGGCGCGGCTACGCCGTGCCCGATGAGCTGCTCGATCGGGACTGGAGCCAGCCCCACCGGGCCAACGACCTGCTCGTCGAGACCTTCGCCGCGGTGTACGCCGCGCCCCATGAGCACTGGGGCGTCTACGAGACATGCGAGGAACTCGTCGACATCGAGGACAACTTCCAGCTCTGGCGCTTCCGGCACCTGCTCGTGGTCCAGCGCACCATCGGGCACAAGCCCGGAACCGGGGGCTCCAGCGGTGTCGATTTCCTGCGGCGGGCCCTCGATCTGACGTTTTTTCCCGAGCTGTACGCCGTCCGGACCAGCGTCGGCAGTTGACGAACTCCCCGCGAATGGGGAGGAAGGGGTTGACGCGCATCATCGGTGGCTTGCCTGAGCTGGCTCGCACTGGCAGGGGCAGCTGGGCAGACAGCACCGGCTCAGGTAGCAGGGATCCTCACAGTCGCAGCGCACCTCGAGGGGCGGCGGGGCCACGCGTGGCTGACGGCCGCGCATCAGGCGCACACGTTCGGCAAGCTCCGTCGTGGTCGGATGATCCGGCGGTGGATCCGGGTTGCCTCGCTGTGAGACCGCCCGCATTCGGTCCCGCTCTGCGCGCTGGTGGTACCACGCCCTCACCGGGGGACGATCGTAGCGGGGGCCCCGGAGAGCCTCTGACGGAATCTGATCCGGCGGCTGCACATCAAGGTGCGCGGGAAATCGCCTGTCGGCGTTGTCTCTGGCTGTCACTGCGGAAACGGGATCAACCTCACGACCCGCTGCATCAACGACGGCCAGTCTCAGCCCGGCCAGTCTCAGAATCCTCCGCAGCAGGCCGAGCTGCGGGGCGCGGGTGCCGGACTCCAGCCGTGCGATGCCGGCCGCTGAGATCTCGAGGCGTGCGGCAGCTTCGCGTTGGCTCAGATCGGCCAACCGCCGCACGCGCACGATGTACCCCGGAACGTCGAAGCTGTCGTCATGAGTGGTCTGTAGCGGCTCCATGGCGCAATCCTGACGCTAGGCACCGACAACCGACCGACACGGCGACACTGCGAGTGGCACACCGTGTGGCACACGGGGGCGTCCCGACCCGAGGGCTGCGCTGAGGTGCGCGTGCCTGGGACAGTGCTTCCGTGGGGGAAGCAGTGACGCGGAAGG
>JAKDLQ010000118.1 GCA_030452775.1 Micrococcales bacterium
CCCGGCGTAACCCCCCCCCCCCCCCTCCCGCCGGCCGCGTGGTGGGGGGGGGTGGGGGGGCCCCTAAAAACACCACACGCGACTTGCGTTGCGACACGGGGTGGCCGGCCTGGGCTATCGCTGCGGTCGGACCCAGATCGCGTCGATGTCGGTGCGATCCAGTGCTGTCCCGTCCGGTGCGATCGTTCGCCGGTCGTGCGGGGGACCGGGATCGGGGGCGACGACGATGATCGCGCCCGGACGGATCCCGCGCACGCCGAGGCGGTCGAGACAAGCGGGGTCGGAGTCGGAGATGCGTACGACGGCGACCCGTCCGGCACCCGTCTCGGCGAGGGGTACCGTGTCGCCGGGCCGCTCGATCGTCCCGTCGGCGGCCGGAATGGGATCACCGTGCGGGTCGGCCACGGGGTGGCCCAGCATCCGGTCGATCCGGTCGATCATCGTGTCCGAGACGGCGTGTTCGAGGCGTTCGGCTTCGTCATGCACCTCGTCCCAGCCGTAGCCGAGCGTGGTGACGAGGAAGGTCTCGACGAGTCGGTGCCGGCGCACCATGGCCAGGGCCAGGTCGGCGCCGAGCGAGGTGAGCACGACCGGCTTGTAGGGCTGATGCTCGACGAGACGCTGGCCGGCGAGCCGCTTCACGGTCTCGGAGACGTTCGCCTGCGTCGTGCGAAACCGGAGGGCCAGGTCCTTGGTGGTGATCGGTGGCCCGCCCCATTCGGTGGCCGACCAGATGACCTTGAGGTAGTCCTGGGCAACCGCAGTGATCTGCTCGACGCCCATGCTGTCATCCTCGCTCGGTGGGGCCACTCGACCGCAGGAGCGGGGCGGCTCGGCCTGCGGAGGCGGGTGCGCTGCGCTCATGCCTGCCCGGTCAGGGTGAGCACGATGAGCACACCGTTGAGCGCCACGATCAGGGCCACGACGAGCCAGGCCACGGCCTTCATCGGGATGCGGTTGGCATAGGAACCCATCACTGCGGTGGACGAGGTCAGCCGTACGAGTGGGATCAACGCGAAGGGAATGCCGATGCTGAGGGCTACCTGGCTCAGGACAAGGGCCCAGGTGGGGTCGACCCCGACAGCAAGGATCACCAGCGCCGGGACGAGGGTGACCACGCGACGGGCCAGCAACGACACCTGCACCTTGAGCAGGCCGCCCATGATCGCGCCGCCGGCATAGCAGCCGACCGAGGTCGAGGCCAGCCCGGAGGCGAGTAGGCCGATCCCGAAGATGACACCGATCGTCGGGCCGAGCTGGTCCGCGATCGCCGCGTGAGCGCCCTCGATGGTGTCGGTGCCCTCGACACCGGGCAGGCTGGCCGCGGCGAGCAGCAGCATGGCGATGTTCACCGAGCCGGCGATGAGCAGTGAGAGGCCGACGTCCCACCTGGTCACCCGCAGCAGTCTCGGGAGCCCGATCCGCTCGCGGGCCTCCGCTCCGTGGCGGTCGTGCGCGAGCGAGGAGTGCAGGTAGATGGCGTGTGGCATCACCGTGGCCCCGAGCATGCTGGCCGCGAGCAGCACCGTCCCGGTGCCGTCGAAACGTGGGACGAGACCGGCCGCGGCGCCTCCCCACGACACCGGACTGACGAAGAGCCCGGCGAGGAACCCCACCGTGATCACGGCGAGCAGGCCCATGATGACGAACTCGAAGGGCCGCTGGCCCCGCCGTGACTGCACGAGCAGCAGCAGGGTCGAGATGACCCCGACGATCAGGCCACCGAACAGCAGCGGCACCCCGAAGAGGATCTGCAGCGCGATCGCCCCACCGAGCACCTCGGCCAGGTCGGTCGCCGCGGCCACCCCTTCTGCCTGTACCCAGAAGAGCAGCCGGCCGGTCCGCGGCATCCGTTCGCCGAGCAACCCCGGCAGACTCTTGCCCGTCACCAGGCCGAGCTTGGCCGAGAGGTACTGCACGAGCACCGCCATGAGGTTGGCCCCGACGAGCACCCAGACGAGCAGGTATCCGTAGAGTGAGCCCGCCGTGAGGTTGGCGGCCACGTTGCCCGGATCGACGTAGGCGATGGCGGCGACGAACGCCGGCCCGAGCAGCGCCCCGCGCCGCGACCCGCGCACGCGGGGCCGGTCGGCCGCACGTGCCGTATCGATACTCACAGAAGTTAAGTTACCTTAACTTCCCGACCATCTGGGCGGTGGTTCGCGACGCCGGATTCGTGGCGTCGAGCAGCACCGCATCGAGGGAGACCCGCTCGGCATGGACGTGGTTGCGCGGCGCTGATCCCCGGGGCATACGCTCCGCCACATGGCAGCACCACTGATCGGCGTCCTCGCCGTGCAGGGCGATGTGCGCGAGCACGTCTCGGCGCTGACCGAGCTCGGCGCCGCGGTCACCCTCGTGCGCCGGCCCGAGGAGGTCGAGCAGATCGAGGGTCTTGTCATTCCCGGGGGAGAGTCGACCGTGATGGACAAGCTCGTGCGCGCGTTCGGGCTGCGCGACCTGCTGCGCGCGCGACTGGCCGCAGGCATGCCGGCCTTCGGATCCTGTGCGGGCATGATCATGCTCGCCGACCGGATCGCCGACGCGCCGCAGGGCCAGCAGACGCTCGGCGGGCTCGACCTGACCGTGCGACGCAACGCGTTCGGCCGACAGGTCGACTCCTTCGAGACCGATCTCGACTTCGCCGGCCTCGACGCCCCGGTGCACGCCGTGTTCATCCGGGCGCCCTGGGTCGAGACGCTCGGGCCCGATGTCGAGGTCCTCGCGCGCGTGGGACACGCTGGGGCGGAAGGAGCCCCCGCGGGTAGGATCGTGGCGGTTCGGCAGGGCACCATCACGGCGACGTCCTTCCACCCCGAGGTGGGTCGAGATCGCCGGATCCATGCCGAGTTCGTCGAGACCGTACGAAGACACCATCGGTGAATGAACGGTGGGTGAATGCACAACGGGAAGCGTGAGGACACGGCATGAGCGGCCACTCCAAATGGGCCACGACGAAACACCAGAAGGCAGCCAAGGACGCCAAGCGGGGCAAACTCTTCGCCAAGCTCATCAAGAACATCGAGGTGGCGGTCCGCTCGGGTGGGCCCGACCCTGCGGGCAACCCGACCCTCTACGACGCGATCCAGAAGGCGAAGAAGACCTCGGTCCCCAACGACAACATCGACCGGGCGGTCAAGCGCGGCGCGGGCACGGAGGCGGGCGGCGCCGACTGGCAGACGATCATGTACGAGGGCTATGCACCAGGCGGCGTTGCGGTCCTCATCGAATGCCTCACCGACAACCGCAACCGCGCCGCGTCCGAGGTGCGGATCGCTCTGACTCGGGGCGGCGGCCAACTCGCCGACCCCGGCTCCGTGTCCTACCTGTTCACCCGCAAAGGGGTGGTCATCGTCCCGAAGCAGCAGTCCGGCGCAGAAGCGACGGAGGACTCGATCCTTGAAGCCGTCCTCGAGGCCGGCGCCGAGGAGCTGGGGGACAACGGCGACACCTGGGAGATCGTGTCCGAGGCCACCGACGTCGTCGCCGTGCGCCGAGCCCTGGAGGATGCCGGAGTCGACTACGACTCGGCCGAGGCCTCCTTCGTCCCCACCCAACAGGTCCCACTGGACCTCGACGGGGCCAAGAAACTGATCCGGATCATCGATGCCCTCGAAGACAGCGACGACGTGCAGAACGTCTGGGCCAACGGCGACATCTCGGACGAGGTGCTCGCCCAGCTCGACGGCGACGACGACTGAGCCGCATTATTGCCTCTGCCACGAACCGGGAGACCGGTCATCGGCGTGCCTCCCGTGGGATGGGCAGCTCACGGCATACGGTGGTGACCGAACGCCTGTTCGGGATTGGTCGAGGCGGGAGGTAGTGTTGCGCGTGCTCGCGGTTGACCCTGGCCTGACCCGATGCGGAGTCGGCGTCGTCGAGGGGGTGCCCGGTCGGCGGCTCTCCCTCGTCGAGGTCGGCGTCATCCGGACACCGGTCGGCGACCGGGCGCCGCGGCGGTTGGTCATGGTGGAGGACGAGTTGCACGCCTGGTTCGAGCGGCATCGACCCGACGCCGTCGCCATCGAGCGGGTCTTCGCCGACACCAACGTCTCGACGGTGATGGGGACCGCCCAGGTGACCGGCATCGTCATGATCATCGCCGAGCGGCGCGGCCTTCCCGTCGCCCTGCACACTCCCACCGAGGTCAAGGCAGCGGTCAGTGGCAGTGGGCGAGCCGACAAGGCCCAGGTGACCGCCATGGTCACCCACCTCCTCGGGCTCGCCGCGACACCCAAGCCTGCCGACGCCGCCGATGCCCTGGCCCTCGCCATCTGTCACATCTGGCGCGGGGGGACTCAAAGCCGCCTCGCCGAGGCCACAGCGGCGCAGGCCGCGTCTCGGCTCCGCCCCGAGCGACCATCAACCGGCCGCACCGCCGGCCCTCCCACCTCCGGAGTCCGCCGATGATCGCGTCGCTCTCGGGCACCGTGCTGCGGGCCGGCCTCGACTCCGTCGTTCTTGGCGTCGGGGGAGTCGGGATGCTCGTTCACACGACTCCGGCCACGGCCGCCTCGGTGCGCCCCGGACAGAGCACAGACCTGGTCACCACCCTTGTCGTGCGAGAGGATTCGCTCACTCTCTATGGCTTCGCCACCGACGACGAGAAGGTCGTCTTCGAGACGGTGCAGACCGTGTCCGGCGTCGGCCCTCGGCTCGCCCTCGCCCTGCTGGCGGTGCATCCGCCCGAGGCGGTCCGGGCCGCCCTCGGCTCCGGCGACCTCGCGGCGCTGACGAAGGTGCCCGGCATCGGCAAGAAGGGGGCCGAGCGACTCGTGCTCGAGCTGCGGGACAAGCTGGGGTCCCTCGCTGCGACCTCCCCGACCGGGTCCCCGACGTGGTCCAGCGCCGGTGAGGGCTGGCGTGAGCAGGTGCGTGAGGCGCTCGTCGGCCTCGGGTGGAGCGTCAGGCAGGCGGACGACGCCATCGAGAAGGTCGCGCCCGTGGCGTCGGAGGGTGCCGGCGTGTCAGCGTTGCTACGTGCTGCCCTGCAGGAGCTCGGCCGATGAGTCCCAGCACTCCTGCGAGAGGTGACCGCGGCAAGGGCGCCGAGGGCGGCGGACCCGTCGCGGAGGGCAGCGACGAGTGCGTGCCCGATGGCTCCTTCGATGCCACCGCACGCGTCGTCGACGCCGACGGGGACGGCGACGAGCGGCAGGTCGAGGCCGCCCTGCGGCCGAAGCGCCTCGATGACTTCCCCGGGCAGGACCGGGTCCGAGAGCAGCTCGACCTCGTCCTCACGGCCGCCAGACGCCGAGGGACTCCGCCCGATCACGTGCTGCTCTCCGGACCACCCGGCCTCGGCAAGACGACCCTCGCACTCATCGTCGCGAGCGAGCTCGGCCAGCCCATCCGGGTCACCTCGGGACCGGCTATCCAGCACGCCGGGGACCTCGCCTCGGTCCTGTCCTCGCTCGCCGAGGGGGAGGTGCTCTTCCTCGACGAGATCCATCGGATGGCCCGCCCGGCCGAGGAGATGCTCTATCTGGCCATGGAGGACTTCCGGGTCGATGTCATCATCGGCAAGGGGCCGGGCGCGACCGCCATCCCGCTGGAGCTTCCCCCGTTCACCGTCGTCGGCGCGACCACGCGGTCCGGGCTGCTGCCGGCTCCGTTGCGTGACCGTTTCGGCTTCACCGGCCACCTCGACTTCTACGACGCGGCCGATCTCGTCACCATCTTGCATCGGTCCGCGGGGCTGCTCGGACTCGATGCCGACGAGGACGGGATCACCGAGATCGCGTTGCGCTCACGGGGGACGCCCCGGATCGCCAACCGGCTGCTGCGCCGGGTCCGCGACTGGGCGCAGGTCCACGGCCGGGGGGCGCACGCCGATCGCGTGACCGCGCACGGCGCCCGGACCGCGCTGGCTCTCTTCGATGTCGACGAACGCGGGCTCGACCGCCTCGACCGCGCAGTCCTTCAGGCACTGTGCCGGCGCTTCAACGGCGGGCCGGTGGGACTCTCCACGTTGGCGGTCGCGGTCGGCGAGGAGGCCGACACGGTCGAGACAGTCGCCGAACCCTTCCTCGTCCGTGAGGGCTTCATGGTCCGCACCCCCCGGGGCCGCGCGGCCTCAGTCCTCGCGTGGCGCCACCTCGGGCTGGCTCCACCACCAGATGCCCAAGGAATGTGGTCGGCCACGCTCCCGATCGATGACGCGGGCGGGGCCCGATTCTAAGCCGGTGCAAGGCTACATCGGCGGCTGCGTGCCGGCGACCGCCCGGCCCGTGCGGCCGGACGACACCGAGTCCCGCCCTGAGGGAGGAGGGCACGGCGGCATACGTCGGCGTGCGTCGGCAGCTGTGTGCGCGGTGATTCGGACAAACCGGGGACACGGACGTAGACTCCTGCGGGCACCGTCGCCGCGGCACTTTCCGGTGCCACCGGTCGTTGAGGCAACAGCGACGCACTCCCCGGATGGGAGGGCGTGCGCGCGGACCGGCCCACTGATCTAAGGACTGAGTTGTTGATGGGAACGATCGCGACCCTGGCTACCGCCGATGCGGCCTCGAGTGGCAGCAGCGGACTACTGATCCTCGCGCTGCCGCTGCTGCTGCTCGCGTGGATGTTCTGGAGCTCGAGCCGTCGGCAGCGGCGCATGCGCGACTTCGTGTCGTCGCTCGCAGTCGGTGACGACGTCGTCACCTCCTCCGACATGTACGGCACGATCAGGCACCTCGACGCCGAGAGTGCCTACATCGAGATCGCTGAGGGCATGGTCATCCGCTTCGACCGTCGCGCCGTGGCCACGAAGCAGCCGGAGAGCACCATCTCGGTGGCCGATGACACGACCATCACCGATACCGATCAGTGAGGGCAACGCGTGGCGCGTAGTACCCATCAGAAGTCGGCGATACGGAGCCTGACTGCGCTGGTGGTCCTGATCATCGGGCTGGTCGCGCTCGCCGGGGGACTCGCGATGTGGGGTGGCGGACAGCTCACCCCCAAGCTGGGCCTCGACCTCGAGGGCGGCACCGAGATGATCCTCGAGCCGGTCCTCGTCGGCGACCAGCAGGTCAGTGCCGGCCAGGTCGATCAGGCGGTCGACATCATCCGCCAGCACATCGACGCCAACGGCGGCGCCGAGGCGGAGATCTCGACCCTGGGTGGGCAGAACATCGTCGTGGCCATCCCGGGCACCCCGAGCCCGGAGCAGCTGGATGCCATCCGTAAGCCGTCGCAGCTGACCTTCCGGTCCGTCTTCGTCGAGGCGCTCGATCAGAAC
>JAKDLQ010000119.1 GCA_030452775.1 Micrococcales bacterium
ACTCGGTGCTCAGCTCGATCGTCATCTTCGGCGCGCTGCACAGCGGTGTCGCGGGCGTCACCTACGGCAACTGGCTCGGGTTCTTCTGGTACGTCACGGTGTTCAACGTCATCGGCGGGCTCGTGTTCGTCACGGCACCCCGGTTGCTGCGCGCGAGCGCGGTCGATGCCCCCTGACGAGGACGACGGTGAACCTGGACGACCGGCGCCTGCGCACGAGCGCGGACAAGGACGCAGCATCATCCTCAGGCCAGGGCGCGCGTCCCCGGGATGCGCTCGAAGACGAGGCTGGTCCGGGCATGGCCGATGCCCTCGACGGCGGTGAGGTGGTCGAGGACGAGGTCTCGGAGCTCGTCCGAGGAGGCCACCGCGACATGCACGAGGAAGTCGTCGTCGCCGGCGACATGGTAAGCGGCGATGACGCCAGGGACGGCAGCGATCCGCTCCCTGAACGAATCCATCGACTGACGGGTGTGCCCGGCGAAGCGCAGCGCCACCATCGCCTCTATCGGCAACCCGGTCGCCGCCAGGTCGATCTCGGCATGGACGCCGCGGATGACGCCGGCTTCGCGCAAGGCCCGCAATCGTCCCGCACACGTCGACTCGGGCAGGGCGACCCGGCGGGCGAGCTGTGCGTTGCTGATCCGGCCGTCCGCGGCGAGCGCCCGGAGCATCGCCCGGTCGATCTCGTCCAGGGGGCGAGACGGCAGGGGGGCGTGCGGTGTCCGCGGAATCGCCGACCGCGTGCGGTCTTCAGGAGCCATTCCCACAGGATCCACGATTGAGCGGAGCCTGGACAGGGTATCCACGAATCCCTTGCTTGTGATTCGGGGGACTAACTATAATCCCGTTATCAGCCACGACACTCTTGCCGGGCACGCCGGCGGTGAGCACCTCACGGCTCGGGGGGTGCACGTTCCGCCCCTCGACTGCTCCAGCACCTACCCGCTCATCAGCGTGGAAGCCGGCGGAGCGGCATACGAACGCATTGCATCCGGAGGCCGTCCTGGCGACGGCGACCCACTGGTCTACCAGCGGCTGTGGAACCCCAACGTCGACCGCTTCGAGCAGGCGGTGGCACGACTGGAGCAGGCCGAGGCGGGCGTCGCGTTCGCATCCGGCATGGCCGCGATCACCGCCTGCCTGCTCGCGGCGGTCACAGCTGGGACCCCGCACATCGTCGCGGTCCGCCCGCTCTACGGCGGCACCGACCACCTGCTGGCTACCGGCCTGCTCGGGACCCGGGTCACCTGGGCGAGCGCCGAGGACGTCGCCACGGCCATCGAGCCGGACACGGGACTCGTCCTCGTCGAGACCCCCGCCAACCCGTCGCTCGACCTCGTCGACATCGGCGCCGTTGTCGCGCAGGCGGGCACCGTGCCGGTCCTGGTCGACAACACCTTCGCCACGCCGATCCTCCAGCAGCCGCTCGTGCATGGCGCGGCCCTCAGCGTCCACTCGGCGACGAAGTTCATCGGGGGGCATGGGGATCTGCTCGGTGGAGTGGTCGCCACGAGCGAGGTGTGGGCGCGCCGGATACGCCAGGTGCGGGCCATCACCGGCGCCCTGCTGGCGCCGCAGTCCGCCTATCAGCTGCACCGCGGGCTCCAGACCCTCCCGGTCCGGGTGCGCGCCCAGCAGGAGAATGCCGCCGTCGTGGCGCGCTGGCTGGCGCGGCATCCGGGCGTTGCGAGGGTCGCCTACCCCGGCCTTGCCGGATGCGACCCTCAAGGGATCGTCGGTCGACAGATGGCCGGCCCAGGGTCGGTCCTCGCCTTCACCCTGACCGGAGGGTATGCCGCTGCCGTTGCGGTCGCGCAGCACTGCCAGCTCATCGTCCATGCCGTCTCGCTCGGCGGGGTCGACACCCTCATCCAGCACCCGGCAGCGCTGACCCATCGCCCCGTCGCCGCCGAGGCCCGCCCCGATGCGGGGATGCTGCGCCTCTCGGTCGGGCTCGAGGACCCGGCCGACGTCATCGCCGACCTCGAGCAGGCACTCGGCCAGTCGCTCGGGCAGTCGCGTAGGCGGTCGCGTGGCCGGTCACCCGAGCAGTCGCTCGGTGCGACCGAGATGACGCGCGCGGCCGGGACGGAGCGCTCTCGCGAGCTCAGCTCGGTGGGCTGACCGGTTCCGGCGGGCTGACCGGCTACGGTACTGCCGCTTCGGGATGGTGCAGGTCGACGGCGAGCCCAGAGGCAGAGGGCTACTTCGAGCGGCTGACGGTCCTGGTGATCCCGTCGATGAGCCTCGACTGGTCCTGTCCTGGAGTGCCGCCGAGCACGGCCGCCCAGGCCGGAACGAGCTCGGCCCCGTAGCGGTGGCCGTAGCCGTCGGGTGGGTCGTGCCCGACCGCCATGTCCGCCGTCAGCTGCCAGAACGTCACGAAGGGGATCCACGTGACGTCCGGGTTGACATCCCGTCCGAGGGGCTCGCGGAGCCAGTCCGGCTCAGCACCAAGGAGCGCCGGATTCCACCAGACGACGGGGTCCGATGGATGTTGCGCATAGACGAAGCGAGGGAAGTCCCATGCGCCGTAGGGCCGCCCGTAGTAGTCCTTGGTGATCCGATCGGCCGAGGTGACGAAGCGGATGTGCCGGCCGTCGTCGATGACGGGCGCGATCTGCGGCGAGCCGAGGTTGCGAGATGCGGTCAGCTCTCGTGCGATGTCGGTGAAGCTCGGCGTCCCCACCCACACGCCGCCCTCGGCACGCGCGAGCATGTCCTGTGCGTCGGTGAAGGCGGCCTGGCCCCCATAGGAGCCGAGGGACTCCCCGCCGACGACCAGTTGTGGGCGCCGGCCTTCCGGGAGCCTGGCCCAGGCGGCATGGACGCGGTCGAAGAGGGCCTTACCCGCCTCGCGCGGTGTCCGTAGGTCGGTCATGTAGTCCATCGCGCTCGGCAGGTAGGAGTACTGCATCGAGGCGACCGCGCTGTCTCCGCCGGACAGGTACTCGATGGACTGGACCGACCAGTCGTCGACCCATCCCGTGCCGGTCGACGTCATGACGGCCAGCACCTTCCGGTCGAAGGCGTGGGTCCGCTCCAGCTCCGCGACGACGGCGGCAGCGACATCCTCGACGCTGCGGCCCTCCGTGAGGCCCGCGTAGGCCCGGATCGGCTCGCTTGCCGCCCGGCCCGTGGCGGCCGAGATCTCGACAGCGGTCGGGGCGGCTGTGACGAACATCTGGCCTTCGTAGCCGAGGCTGTCGTAGCTCTCGGCCGACCCGGGACCGCCGGACACCAGGGCGGAGGTGGGCGGCATACGTCCCTGCGGTGTCTGCGAGTTGACCTGCGCGGCGGCGGCGGCGAACGCCTGCATGCCGCGGTGGAACAGGACGTTGTCGGACACCCAGAGGCTCACCGTGACGACGACGACGACCGCGATGGTCGCGGCGATGGCGCGTGGCAGGACCCGCCCTGCCACGTCCGCGAGCTGCCGGGTCAGTCGCCGCAGGAGTCGGCCCGTGGCGAGCAGGACGGCCGCGATGGCCGCAGCGAGCGCGATGGACCGGAGCCAGTCCAGCGGGCCCAGCGCGGGCAGGTGCACGACCGCCGCCGTGCGACCTTGCGAGCGCACGTTGCTAATCGTGATGACGACGACGAAGAGCGCTCCGAAGACGAACGCGGCCACCCGCAGAAAGGCCCCGGGCCGCTCACCGATGGTGATCCTCAGCTGCAGCAGGTGGGCCACGACTCGGAACACCCAGCCGACGAGCATGCCGAGCCCGTAGCCGAAGACCGCAGACAGTCCACTGATGAGCCCTTGGTAGTACCAGGTCCGCGGCAGCAGGCTCGGCGACCACGAGATGAGGAACCAGCCGGCGGCGAAGAGGAGCCCGATATGCGAGAAGTGCCACCACCGTCGCGCCGCTCGGGCGGCGGGCAACGAGAACGGCATATCCCCCAGCCTAGGATGCGCGGACCGCGCCTCAGGTCAGATCGTCGGGGATGATGAGTCATGGCCACGGATCGGATCTGCGCCCTCGAGCACGCCGGACTCAGCTTCGACGTCACCGACTCGGGGCCGATCGACGGGATCCCGGCCATCCTGCTCCATGGCTTCCCCACCGACCGGACGAGCTGGGACCGGGTGGCGCCGCTGCTGCATGCGGCGGGGCTGCGGACCTTCGCGCCGGATCAGCGTGGCTACTGCCCCGGCGCCCGGCCGGCGGGCGTGGCGGCATACCGCCTCGAGCACCTCGTCGGCGACGTCATCGCGCTCGCCGACGCCACCGGCGAGGAGCAGGTCCATCTCGTCGGGCACGACTGGGGCGGCGCGATCGCCTGGCTCACCGCCGGCAACCACTCCGGCCGGGTCGCCTCGGTGACCGTGCTGTCCACGCCGCACCCCGCCGCCCTGTCCCGGGCATGGCGGGCATGGCGGGCTCGGCGGGCCTGGCGCCCGCCGAGCCAGCTTCGCAAGTCGTGGTACATGGCGGCCTTCCAGGTGCCGGCCTTGCCAGAGCGCATCCTCGCCGCCCGGTTCCGAGGCGTCATGCGCCGCTCCGGGCTTCCCCGGGATGATGTGGAGCGGTATGCCGCCCACCTGGCCACACGCGAGGCGATCGGGCCGCCGATCAACTGGTATCGCGCGGCCCGCTCCTCGCACGTCCGGGCCCATCGGGTCACTGTCCCGGCGACGCTGCTGTGGGGCTCGCGGGACTTCGCACTGGGTCGCCGGGCTGCGGAGCTGACGTCCGAACACGTGACCGGGCCCTATGAGTTCGTCGAGCTCGATGCCGGTCACTGGCTCCCCGAGACCCGGCCCGACGAATGTGCCGATGCCATCATCCGCCGGGTCACCGGATAGGTTCGAAGGCGTGAAGATCGACATCTGGTCCGACATCGTCTGCCCGTTCTGCTACCTCGGCAAGCGCCGGCTCGAGGCGGCGATCGCCGACTTCGAGCATCGCGACGACCTCGAGGTCACGTGGCACAGCTTCGAACTCGACCGGAACGCACCTGCGGTCTCGGACGAGGACATCGTCGATCGGGTGGCGGCCAAGTACGGCACGGCCCGCGAGGACGCCATCGCCCAGCACGAGTCGATCTCGCGCGAAGCTGCTGGGCTCGGGCTCGAGTTCAACTGGCAACAGGTCCGCCACGGCAACTCCTTCGACGCCCACCGCGTCGTGCACCTCGCGGCCGAGCAGGGCCTGGCCGATGCGGCTCAGGAGCGGCTGATGAAGGCGTACTTCACCGACGGGCTGGCCATCGGCGATCGCGAGACGCTGGTCACGCTCGCGGTGCAGATCGGACTCGAGGAGGCCGCGGTCCGGGCCATGCTCGAGTCCGACGCCTACGGCAACCACGTCCGCAGCGACGAGGCCAGCGCGACGATGCTCAAGATCGATGCGGTGCCCTTCTTCGTCTTCGACCGCAAGTACGGCGTTCCGGGTGCCCAACCCCCCGAGGTCTTCACCCAGGCGTTGCACCAAGCCTGGAACACTCGGCACGAGGCCCCCGAGCCGGTCGCCGCCGGCGGGTGCGGTGGCGGATGCGGATGCGGCGGCGGGGGGTGCGGCTGCGGCGACGGCGGTTGCGGCTCGGGCGCATGCGCCCCCTGATCGGCCTTGATCCCCGCTGATCCCCCCTGATCGACCTACTGTGGTGACCATGGCGCACCCCCTGTCGATCGATCCCACCGACCCGCATCTGGCTCGGGTCCGCGAGATCTGCCTGGCCTTGCCCGAGGCCGACGAGAAGATCTCCCACGGCCGCCCGAACTTCTTCACCACCAAGGTCTTCGCCGTCTTCGGTGGCGTCATCAAGGGCGACCATGATCCGGTGCGCTACGGCTGCTCGCTCATCGTCCTGCCTGACCCGGAGGACCGTCTGGCGCTGCTCGATGACGACCGTTTCTACGTTCCGGGCTACTACGGGCCCTATGGCTGGCTCGGCCTCGACTTCCGCCCGGCCGGGGGCGTCGAGCGGGTCGACTGGGTCGAGGTCGCCGAGCTCGTCGACGCCTCCTACCGTCGGACCGCCGGCAAACGCCTCATCGCCCAACTCGACACGCGAACGTCATGAGGGCGTGGCACAGCCAGGACCGACACGTGGTCCGCGTCGAGTGGGGTCAGAGCGGCGCGCTGTCGCTGTGCCGGTATGCCGCTGAGCTCGGCTGCGCCGTCACCGCTGTCGTCGTCGATGTGCTGAGCTTCACCACCTGTGTCTCGGTCGCCGCCGATACCGGCATCACGGTCCTGCCGTATCGGTGGCGGGACGAGGGCGCCGAGACCTTCGCGCACGCGCAGGACGCGACGCTTGCGCGAGCGCGCAGGGTGGCCGTCGTCGAGGGCGGGGTGAGCCTGTCTCCCGGCTCGATTCGCGCCGCCGAGGGCGTGCGCAGGCTCGTGCTGCCCTCCCCGAACGGCTCGACGATCAGCACGCTCCTCGCCGAGACGGGAGCCCGCGTGGTCGCCGCGTCACTTCGCAATCGGGCCGCTGTCGGACGCTGGCTCGCTGACCAACTCACCGTCACCGAGTCGATCGCCGCGGGCTCATCGGAGCCATCGGAGACCGCGGGGTCATCGGAGCCATCGGAGACCGCGGAGCCATCGGAGCCATCGGAGACCGCGGGGACCGCGGAGACCGCGGGGTCATCGGAGTCATCGGAGCCCGCGCAGTCATTGAGGGCTGCCGGCGACGCGCGTGCGGGCGACCATCCGGGGCCGGTGCTCCTCGTCGTCCCAGCCGGTGAGCGGTGGCCGGACGGGTCGCTGCGCCCGGCGATCGAGGATCTGTGGGGAGCCGGCGGTGTCATCGCCGAGCTCGCGGACACGCTCGGACACCACGCCGGACCTCCGCTGGTCTCCCCCGAGGCGCAGGCAGCGCTCGCGGCCTATCGCGACGTGGGCGACCGGCTCACCGAAGCGCTGGCCGAGTGCTCGAGCGGACGCGAACTCATCGCCCAGGGCTACGCCGACGACGTCAGCATCGCGGCTGAGCTCGATGCGAGCAGTCAGGCCCCGATCCTCACCGCCGGCGCCTTCCTTCCGCAAACACACCGAGAACTGGGCATGTCCCACCGGTTGTAGCCGGCGGGGTTGCCCCCTCCCGCCTGATCGGGTCGAGGTAATCCCCCGCGCTCGGCCGCGACGTTTCACCTCGAAC
>JAKDLQ010000120.1 GCA_030452775.1 Micrococcales bacterium
TCCCCGCCTGCACGACGGTCGGGGTCACCGACGTCTGTGCCGCTTCATCGCCGAGGCCGGCGATGGCGAGCACCTGATGGGCGAGCTCGACGGTCGCGTTGATGCCGTGCTGCGGCTCGAGCCCGGCGTGCGCCGCCCGGCCATGCACCCGCACCGAATAGCGCGAGGCACCCTTGCGCCCGGCCTTGATCGCGCCGCCGTCGGCGCTCGCCTCGAGGACGAAGACTGCGTCGCAGCCAGCGGCCTCGGCCTCGATGAGCGCGCGCGCACTCGGCGAGCCGATCTCCTCGTCCCCAGTCACGAGCACCGTCACGCCGTCGAGGTCGTGCCCGATCCGACCCAACTCCCCGAGGGCATAGAAGATCTGGACGAGACCGGTCAGCATGTCGAAGCACCCTGGGCCGCGGATGACCCCATCGGTGACCGACCACGGATGCCGCTCGAGCGAGCCGATCGGCCAGACGGTGTCGTGATGCCCCAGCAGCAGGACACGGCGCGGTCCGTCCCCGAGCCTCCATCGCAGGTGGGTGCAGCCGTCGAGGACGATCACCTCGGGGGCGACGCCGAGCGCCCGCTCGCCCTGACCGGCGACGATCTCGGCACTGCGGCGCACGGCATCCTGGTCCGCCGACGGCGACTCGCAGACGACGAGGGCTTCGAGGTCGCTGAGCATCGCCGGCATCGCAGCGACGAAGCGCTCGACAAGAGCAGGGCCCACGACGCCCTCCTCGGCGCCCATCCCGGGTGCGTTCATGCGAGCGCGGGGTCGGCACGCGCACCGTCGTGCAGGCAGGGCTTGCCGTCGTCGAGGTCGCAGCAGGTGCCCGGGACCCAGGCCAGGCTCCCGGGGACCCTCATCACGACGAGGTACTGATCCACGGACACCAGATCGTACTCGTGCGTCGGCTCGGCACCATCCTCACCCCTCTCCGGATTCGATGTATGGGCGCGTCGTAAGTGACGCGCCCATACATCGAATCGGGGTCAAGCCCCGGGGGGGTGAGACCGCGGGCGGAGCGCGGCCGCCGCCCCCACCGGAAGCGGCCTTCTGCGCCGATGTGGGTCCACCCGTCGGGTGCGGTGTGCACGACGACGGACGGCGCACTCAGGGTGGTTGACCTGCTCCCCCTGCTCACGGCGTCTCGGGGGTGGTGTCTGCGTCGACGCCGGAGTCGGACTCCTGCCCCTGCAACCCCACGACGATAGCAGTGGCGTTGTCGCGGCCCCCCGCTTCGAGGGCGCGGCGGAGCAGCTCGTCGCCGGCGCTCTGGGCGTCCTCGATGCCGGTGATGACCTCCTGCATCTCCTCGTCGGACAGTTCGTTGGACAGCCCGTCAGTGCACAGCAGGAACCGCTCCCCAGGGTTGGGCGGGAACACCCACGTGTCGACGGGACCCATCGGATCGCGGCCAAGGGATCGGGTGACGATGTTGCGACCGGGGTGGTGCCTGGCCTCGTCCGGCGTGATGAAGCCCTCGTCGACCAGCTCCTGCACCTCGGAGTGGTCGACGGTCACCCGAGTGAGACTGCCGTCGATGCAGCGGTAGACCCGCGAGTCGCCGATGTTGAAGACGGCCCAATGCTCGGAGTCTCCGACGTGCACGACGGCGAGCCCCGCGACGGTGGTCCCCATGCCGGTCTGGTCGGGGTGGCGGGCCGCGGAGGCAAGAATCCGCCGGTTGGCCTCGCGGACCTGAGCGACGATGTCACGCACCGCCAGGACGGGGCGCTGCGCTAGGTCCCCGAGGGCATCGACCGTGAGGCCGCTGGCCACCTCGCCAGCGGCGTGGCCTCCCATCCCGTCGGCAACGACGAACACGGTGCCACGAGCCATGGCCCGGTCCTCGTTGTGGGCCCGGACCCGCCGGACATCCGTCGCCACCCCCACCATGAGCGATGATCGCACCGCCCTCATACCGATGCACCCCCGGGCCACGACGGACCAGGAAACTGCGGGCGGGGGTGTGTGAGCCCTGGCATCCGTGTCCTTTCGTGGCGCACCAGAGCCTGATACTCCCACGCGCCCGCGTGAGGAGCAGATCAGGCGGTACCCCGTCGGTTGGGCCTCTGCCATCGGCCATGGCCGGTACCGGGCGTCGAGCACTGTCGGGCACGGCGGCATACGGCTGCGTCCGGTCGATGGTGGCACTATTCTGTAGGCTCAGCGTTCTCCACATGTCGGGTGCCACGATGGCCGCAACGATCCAGATCAACCTGCTCGGTGGGGTCGAGATCTCCAGTGTGGATGCCGCTCACTGGCGCGCCTCGTCGCGCGCAGTGTCGTTGCTGGCCTACCTGGTGATGCACGCCGACAGGCCCCAGCCCCGCGCGCATCTCGCGGAGGTGCTCTGGCCCGACTCCGAGAGCGGGCAGGCGCGGACGAATCTGCGCCGGGAGCTGCACCATCTGAGGTCTCTCCTCGGTGACAGCGCGTGTTTGCGGGTCGAGCCCGCTGCGCTGGTGTGGCTCACCGGAGCGGACTGTGTCGTCGACGTGCACGAGTTCGTCACGGCTTGCCGGAGCGCGGTCGCCGCGGTCGATGCCGAGGAGCGTGACGGGGTGGAGCGGCACGGCGGCGCAGCGCTCGCGCTCTACCGCGGCCCGTTCCTGCCCGGCTGCTACGACGACTGGGCGCTCACCGCGCGTGAGGAGCTGGACCGCGCCTGTGTCGATCTCTGCGACCGGGTCGCGACCTACTGGCAGACCCACGACGACCCGGTGGCAGCGGCCGCGTTCGCCCGCAGGCGCGTGCAGCTGGCGCCACTGGAGGAGCAGGGCTACCGGTTGCTCATGCGGGCACAGCGCTCCGGCCGGGACCGGGCGGGCGCGATGCGCACCTACCACCAGTGCGCCTCGCTGCTCGAACGAGAGCTCGGGGTCGCACCCTCACCAGAGACGCGGGCCGAGCTCGACGCCACCCTTGCCGACGCCGGAGACGGGCTCCACGCAGTCGCCTCCGGGGGCGGACCGGACCTCACGGTCGGCGGTGCCGGCGCGAGGTGGTCGTGGGCGCCGGATCTGGTCGGACGTGAGGCCGAGTGTGCCCGGCTGCTGACCGCGTGGGAAGCAGCACAGGCGGGCGGCAGGTTTCTCGTCGTCGCCGGTGAGGCCGGCATCGGCAAGACCCGGCTGGTCGCGGAGCTGGCCGGCGTCGTGCGACGGCAGGGTGCGTTCGTCGCGACCACACGATGCTTCGCCGCGTCCCGCTCGGTGCCCCTGGCGCCGGTTGCCGACTGGCTGCGCAGTCCGCACCTGCGGATGGCAGTGGGGCGTCTCGATCCGGCGTGGCGCACGGAGGTGGATCGGCTCGTTCCCGACGGGGAGCAGCCCCCGACCCCGGCCACCGGTGTCCGCGCGAAGGTCGACGCGTGGCAACGGTTGCGGTTCTTCGAGGGTCTCGCCCGCGCGTTCGTCGCCGTCGACGGCCCCACGCTGCTCATCGTGGACGACCTCCAGTGGTGCGACCGGGCGACGCTGTCGTGGCTGTCGTTCCTCATGTCGTTCGCCGACCACTTCCCGCTGCTCGTCGTCGCGACGGCCCGCGACGAAGAGCTCGAGAGCAGCGAGCTCTCCGGTCCCCTGAACGCCATGCGAGCCGGCGGTCAGGCCGAGATCGTCAGCCTCGACAGTCTGTCCGCGCAGGGCTCGGCCGAGCTCGCCTCCGGGGTGCTGGGCCACCCCGTGAGCGCCGACGAGCTGACCCTGATGATGTCGGCGACCGGAGGCAACCCCTTCTACCTGCTCGAGGCGCTGCGGGCAGCATCCTCGACGCCAGGAGAGGTCGAGTCCGCAGACCTGCAGGGCGTGCTGACCGGCCGACTCTCGCGGCTGTCCGAGCCGGCCCGAGAGGTGGTCTCACTGGCATCGGCTGTGGGCCGCGACTTCACCCTCGACGTGCTGATCGAGGCGTCCGACCTCGAGGAGTCCGCCGTGGTGCGGCTCGTCGATGACCTGTGGCGTCGGCGAGTCCTCGAGGAGCGCGGCCGAGGGTATGACTTCGCGCACGACCTGCTCCGCGAGGCGGCATACCAGATGGTGAGCCCGCCCCGGCGATGGCTCCTGCACCGCCGCCTGGCCCAAGCGTTGGAGCTCTTGTACGCCGACAACCTCGACACGGTGGCTGCTCAGCTCGCCGAGCAGCACGACCGCAGCGGCCGGCCGGAGCGCGCTCTCCCCTTCTACGAGCGTGCCGCCCGGCGAGCCACCGCGCTGTTCGCCCACGCCGAGAGCGTTCGGCTCTGGCAACGGTGCCTCGACCTCATCCATGCACTACCTGCGAGCAGGTCGCGTGACCAGCACGAGATCGAGGTGCTGCAAGAGCTGCTGCCACCGATGAACGCCTGGCGCGGCTACGCGTCGGCGGAGCTCGAGACCTACGAGCGCCGCACGGAGGCACTCGGCGAGCGCCTCGGCCTCGTGGAGGTCCGCTGCACAGCCGCGATCGCGTTGTTCACAGCCACCTTCGTCCAGGGTCGCATCGCAGAGTCGCACGAGTGGGGCAAGCGGGCGATGACCTGGTCGCAGCAGCGTCCGGAGCTGGCAGCCCAGGCCCACCTTGCGCTCGCCGGATCGGGCCTCGGCCTCGGACTGCTCCCGCTGGCCGATGAGCACTTCAGGCTGGCCTGCGACCTCGCCGGCGAGTCCGACTCGCTGCCCATCGGCACCCGCACCGAAGTGCACGCCCGCGGTTGGCGGGCACACACCCGATGGCTCCTCGGCGACGAGGTCGGTGCCGCGGCGGCCAGCGCGGAGGCGGTGCAGCGCGCGCGGTTGATCGACCATCCGTACTCCCTCACGGTGGCGCTGTCGTATGCCGCCGTCACCCACCAGTTGCTGGACGAGGTGTCGTCGCTGGGAGCCGTCCTCGACGAGCTGGCCCGGCTGTGCGACCGCTACAGCTTCGCGTACTACGGGCAGTGGGCGACCGTGCTCACCGGCTGGGCGGAGGGCGGAGCCCCCGGATTGCGCACCGCTCGGCGCGGGATCGAGGCACTGGAACAGGAACGCTCGCTGACCCGGATGCCGTACTGGCTGTGGCTGGCCGCCGACCTGCATCGCCGTGACGGGGACGCCGCGGCCGCGACGGCGCTCCTCGATGCGGCTGCCTCCTTCGCGACCGAGCACGAGGACCGGTGGTGGCTCCCGGAGGTCCTCCGGACGCGCGCCGCCCTCGAGCCGGGCCCGCGCGCTCGCAGGCTCGTGGAGCGGGCGATGGCGTGGGCCGAGTCGCAGTCGAGCATCACCCTCCTCGAGCGGTGCCGCGCGGACCTCACCGCGTACGCCGAGGGCTGACAGTCGGTCCCCGACGAGGGCTTGCCGTTCCCGCCACGACGCCTGGCATCAAGTGGTGGGGACGAGCGTTCTTGGCCGCCCACCGCACTCGGAACGGTTGCCGAACGCCGCCCTGCCTAGCGTTCCTGAGAACGGGGCCGATCCACGGCCGAGGACAGGAGCGCGTCATGACCGATCCGGCGAGACTCCAGGCGATGCGGACATCCGTCGCGCGTGGCTACGTCCTCCTTGGCATCGCAGCCTGCCCGGAATGCGGGCGGTTGGCCGACGTGGTCGACCGGTTCGTGCTCCCCTCCACCGACGGCCCGCTCGAGCACATCCGGCTGCGGTGCGACGGCGGGCGCCACCATCTCACGCTCATCATCGAAGGGAACTTGGAGACATGACGAACACGACGGCATACGTCAACACCACGGAACGACCGGGCGGTCTGCCCTGGGGGGAGCTCGCGGCCCTCGCCGGTGGCGAGGTGATCCTGCCCGGGGACGGCGAGTACGACGCGGCTCGCGCCGTCTACAACGCGATGATCGACAAACGCCCTGCCGCCGTGCTTCGGTGTCGTGACTCGGCCGACGTCGTCGCCGGCGTCCGGTTCGCGAATGCCCACGGGGTCGAGCTGGCGGTCCGCGGCGGAGGACACAACGCCGCAGGGCTGGGCGTCTGGGACGACGCCCTGGTGCTCGACCTGGCTCCGATGCGAAGCACCACGGTCGATCCCGCAGCGGGAACGGTCCGCGTCGACGGCGGCTGCACGTGGCGCGACGTCGACCACGCCACCGTCGCGTTCGGGATGGCTACTCCGTCCGGCTTCCTGGCCAGCACCGGGGTCGGGGGCCTGACCCTCGGCGGCGGCATCGGTTACCTCACCCGCCGGTTCGGGCTCACCGTCGACAACCTGCTGGGCGCCGACGTGGTGCTCGCCGACGGATCCCTGGTGCGAGCCGACGCCGAGACCCATCCCGACCTGTTCTGGGCGCTGCGCGGCGGCGGCGGCAACTTCGGCGTCGTCACCTCGTTCACGTTCAGGTGCCACCAGATCGGCGACCACGGCACCGTCTTCGCAGGACCGGTCCTCTACGACCTGGCCGACACCCGCGAGGTGCACCGAGATCAGCGATGCCGCGATCGAGGTGCACGAGAAGTACGGTGCCCTGCTGCCCACCGGTCATTCCACCATGCACATGTACCCGGTCGGGGGCGCCGCCGCCCGGGTCGGGACAAACGCCACCGCGTTCGCCCACCGTGAGGGCGGATGGGCCGCGGTCATTGTCGGGGTCGACCCCGACCCGGCCAACGCCGACCGGATCTCGGCGTGGGCGAAGGACTACTGGCACGAGCTGCACCCGACATCGGCCGAAGGCACCTATGTGAACTTCCTCATGGACGAGGGGGCCGACCGGGTGCGGGCGTCATACGGACGCAACTACGAGCGGCTCGCCTCGATCAAGAAGCGGTACGACCCGGACAACATCTTCCACGTCAACCAGAACATCCCGCCGGCAGCCTGAGACAACGGCCTCCCTGGGCTGGCTCTGGGCCGCCCCTGGGCCAACCCTGGGCCGACCCTGGGCCGACTCTGGACGGACCCGATGTACATGGCCAGGTTGATCACGTCGCGGTGTCGCATCCCAGGTCGCGGGTTTGTTTTTTTGGGGGCCACCAAACACCCCCCCCCCACCGCCCGGGCGCCGGCCCGGGACCGGGGGGGGGGGGGGG